>DATJDY010000336.1:0-5845 GCA_035497155.1 Luteimonas sp. | reverse complement strand
CAGGACGATCCCGCGCCGAAAGCGCCGTCGCGCGGCGGTGCGGTCGCGGAATGGCGCCGCAACGGCGCCGGCAGCCAGATCCTGGCGGACCTGGGCCTGGGCAAGCTGCGCGTCCTCGGCACGC
The DNA here is from genome assembly GCA_035497155.1 of Luteimonas sp. GTDB lineage: Bacteria > Pseudomonadota > Gammaproteobacteria > Xanthomonadales > Xanthomonadaceae > Cognatiluteimonas. The sequence continues at coordinate 5,721 of DATJDY010000336.1, read as the reverse complement.
CGCGCCGGCAGGTCGGCCTGGCGGGCTACGGGCTCGAGGTGGTCGAGTACGTCAGTTTGTAGGAGCGAGAAGCGGCCGCGTGCGGGGGCGGTGGCGGCGTGCAGGGAGTTCCGGGGGCGTCGGCGGCATGGATGCCGCCGAAGAGGCTACATGGACGTACTTGCGCCGGCCCCCGGAAGTCCCTGCACGCTGCCGCCGCCCAACCCCGGAGGTCATGACCGCTTCCATCGCCCAGCCCGAAGCGAGGCCCCGCGCCAAAGCGCTAAACTGGCAGGCCCGAACACGGATGCCCCGGCACCCATGGCCCATTTCGAAGGCGACCTGCGCCCGGCACCCGGCGCCCGCTTCGCCATCCTCGCCAGCCGCTGGAACCCGCGCATCACCGATGCGCTGGTCGCCGGCACGCGCAAGGCCTTCGCCGACAACGGCGTCGCCGAGGACGCGATCGACGTGGTCCGCGTGCCCGGCGCGTGGGAATTGCCGCTGGCCGCCGCACGCCTTGGCGCGGCGCGCGGCCATGCCGCGATCGTCGCGCTCGGCTGCATAGTCCGCGGCGACACGCGGCACTACGAGCAGGTGGCCGACGGCTGCGCCGACGGCCTGATGCGCGTGGCGCTCGATCATGCGCTGCCGGTGTGCAACGGCGTGCTCGCGGTCGAGAACCATGCCGATGCCGTCGCACGCGCGGGCGGCAGCCATGGCAACAAGGGCGAGGAGTGCGCTTTGGTCGCGATCGAAATGGCGCACCTGCTGCAGGCGCTGCCGGCTGCGCCGGCGGGAGCGGTCCGATGAACCGGCACCGCGGCGACGGCATCGACCCGGTCACGCGTTCGCGCGCGCGCCGGCGGGCGTTGCAGGCGATCTACGCGTGGCAGGTATCGGGCGGCAGCGTGCGCGACGTGATCGCGCAGTTCGCGCACGAGCAGGCGCGCGAGATCGCGGACCTGGCCTATTTCGAAGACCTGGTGCGCGGCGTCGTCGCCGGCAGCGCCGAGCTCGACGCGGCGCTGGCCGCGCACCTCGACCGCGAGGTCGCGCAGGTCGACCAGATCGAGCGCGCGGTGCTGCGCATCGCCACCTACGAGTTGCTGCATCGCCTCGACGTGCCGTATCGCGTCGTGCTCAACGAGGCGATCGACACCACCAAGCGCTTCGGTTCCGAACACGGCCATGCCTACGTCAACGGCGTGCTCGACAAGGCGGCCGCCGACTGGCGCGCGCCCGAGGTTGCCGCGGGCCGCCGCGCGCCGTAGCGCGAAGCGGCGGCGAGCCGGCGACATGGAATTCGAACTGATCGAGCGCATCCGCCGCCGCGCGGCCGGTCGCGACGATGTGGTGCTGGGCATCGGCGACGACGCGGCGCTGCTCCTGCCACCGCCCGGCATGCTGCTCGCGGCCGCCACCGACACGCTCAACATCGACGTGCATTTCCCCGGCGAGACCGCCGCCGCCGACATCGGCTGGAAGGCGCTCGCCGTGAACCTCTCCGACCTGGCGGCCATGGGCGCGCAACCGGCGTGGGCGACGCTGTCGCTTTCGCTGCCGCATGCCGACGTCGCGTGGGTGGATGCGTTCCTCGATGGTTTCCTCGAACTCGCGGCGCGCCACGGGCTCGCGCTGGTCGGCGGCGACACCACGCGCGGACCGTTGTCCGTCTGCGTGACGGTGCATGGCTTCGTCGCGCCGCAGGCCGCGCTGCGCCGCGGCGGTGCGCGTGCCGGCGACGACGTCTGGGTCACCGGAAGCCTCGGCGATGCCGCGGCGGCGCTGGTGCAATGGCGCGCCGGCGGCGCGGCGGACGCGCCTCTGCGCGCGCGGCTCGACCGGCCGGTGCCGCGCATCGATGCCGGACTCGCGCTCGCGGCGGGCATCGCGAGCGCCGCGATCGACGTTTCCGATGGCCTGCTCGCGGACCTCGGTCACGTCTGCGACGCCAGCAACGTGGGCGCTGAGATCGACCTGGCGGCGTTGCCCGCGTCCGCCGCGCTTGCGTCCCGCTTCGATGCGGAGGCGCGGCGCGCCGTGCAGGCGACGGGTGGCGACGATTACGAACTCTGCTTCATCGCACCGTCCGGGCAGCGCGACGCCATCGCCGTGCTCGCCGCGCGTTGCGCGACGCCGATGACTCGCGTCGGGCGCATCGTCGCCGGCGAAGGCGTGCGCGCGCTGCTGCGCGATGGCAGCGAGTGGAGCGCGCCGCGCGCCGGGCACGTGCACTTCGAATGAGCCGCGTTACATCGGCGGCAGCAGTTTTCCCGGATTGAGGATCCAGTCCGGGTCGAACACCGCCTTGACCTGCCGCATCAGCGCCAGCGCGCCCGGGTCCACCGCCTGCGCCATGAAATCGCGCTTGGCCAGGCCGATGCCGTGTTCGCCGGACAGCGTGCCGCCGAGCCCGATGGCGAGCGCGAAGACTCGCGCGAGCGCGCCCGTCGCCGCCGCCGATTGCGCCGCATCCGCGGGGTCGTACAGGATGTTGACGTGCAGGTTGCCGTTGCCGGCGTGCCCGAACGTGACCAGCGGCAAGCCGCATTCGCGCGAGATCGCGCCGACGCCGTCGACGAGTTCCGGGATGCGCGACACCGGCACCACCACGTCCTCGTTGATCTTGCCCGGCGCGAGCGTGCGCAGCGCCGGCGACAGCGCCTTGCGCGCGGACCACAGCCGCTCACGCGCGGCCTCGTCGACGGCTTCGTCGATCGCCAGCAGGCCATCGGCGTTGCCTTCGCCCGCCGCTGCCTTTGAAAGCGCGCGTATCGCAAAGGGCAGGGTATCGGGCTCGCCGTCCGCCTCGATCATCAGCAGCGCGCCGGCGGACGCGGGCAGGTCCGCGCCGCCGGCCTCGCGGGCGAGGCGGACGCAGTCGCCATCCATGAACTCCAGCATCGACGGCGTGACCGGCTGCGCCATCAGCCGCGCCACGGCGGCCGCGGCCGCGCCGACGTCGCGATAGACCGCGCGCAGCGAGCGCCGTGCCGATGGCAGCGGCACCAGGCGCAGCGTCGCCTCGACGATCACGGCGAGCGTGCCTTCGCTGCCGACGAGCAGGCGCTGCAGGTCGTAACCCGATGAGCCTTTGGTGGTCGCCGTACCGCAGCGCACGAGTTCGCCCGCGCCGGTGACCGCGGCGAGCGCGAGCACGTTGTCGCGGCTCGCGCCGTACTTCACCGCGCGCGGCCCGCCGGCGTTGCAGGCGAGGTTGCCCCCGATCGTCGAGAAATCCGCGCTGGTCGGATCCGGCGGCCACGACAAGCCGTGCGGCGCCAGCGCGCGCTGCAGCTCGCCGTTGAGCACGCCGGGTTCGACCACGGCGCAGCGATCGCCCGGGCGAATGTCGAGGATGCGCGCCATGCGTTCGAACGAGGCGACCACGCCGCCGGACGAGGGCACGCTCGCGCCGGTGGTGTTGGTGCCGCGCCCGCGCGCGACCAGCGGCACGCGGTGCGCGCGGCAGGCCCGCACCAGCGCCACGACCTGCGCGGCGTCGGTCGGCAGCGCGACCGCATCGGGCAGGGCGAGCCGACGCGAATTGTCGTAGCCATAGGCCAGGCGTTCGGAGCCGCCATCGAGCCAGCCCTCGCCGGCGCCGAACAGCGCGGCCATTTCGCGGCGGAAGCCTTCGGGCAGCGTCATGCCGGCGACGTCATGCAGGCAGCGTCACGTCATTCGCCCGCGCGGAACGCGTCGCGGATCCAGTGCAGGCGCGGCGCATCGGCGGCCCCGTCGGCCTCGACCACGTCGAAGCGGCAGTGCGCTTCGTCGAGGCCGCGCCGGTGCAGGAACAGCATCGCCGCGCGCTCCAGCCGCCGGCGCTTGCCGAAGTCGATCGATTCGGCGCCGCCGCCGTGGCGCGCGTCGCCGCGATAGCGCACTTCGACGAACACGACGACATCGCCGTCGCGATCGCGGTCGAGCATCACGAGGTCGAGTTCGCCGCCGCGGAACGCAACGTTGGCGGCGAGGGGCCGCAGTCCGGCCGCGGCGAGTTCGCGTTGCGCCAGCGCTTCCACGCCAGCGCCGCGCGCGCGCCGATCGATGCGGCCCCGCGGACTGCCCGCAGGCAGCCCGCCAGCGGCCGTCCCGTGCCCGGAAACCGTGCCGTCAGCCGCCCGCATCGCCGAGCGTCATCGCGACGTCGCCGATCCATGCGGTCCACGCCGGCGTGCGCACCACATTGCCGAAGCCGTCCAGCCGCAACTGCCCGGTGGCACCGGGCACATGCGCGTTTGGATCGGCGGCGAGCCGGTCGAGATACGCGACGAGCAGCCACGCGTCGTGGCCGAATGCGAACAGGCGCTGCGCCGGCCCGCGCGCGCTGGCGAGCAGCGATGCGGCGCTGTCGGCGGATGGCAGCCCGGGGATGTTGCGCACGGTCCAGGCATCGCTGGGGAACGCGATGCCGTCGAGCGCGTGGTCAGCGGTGTCTTTCGCAGTCGCCGCGCCGAGTTGCGATGTCGCGACGCGCACCTTGCCGCCCAGGCCCGCCGCGGTGAGCTGCGGCGCAAGCGCGCGGGCCTGCGAGGCGCGCACGGCGAGGAACACGGCATCCACCGCGTTCGATTCGGTGCCGCCGGTGGATTGCGCGGCGGTCGCCAGCGCGGCGCCCATGTCGGCGGGCGTCGGCGCCACGGCGAGTTCGGCGACGACCTGCCCGCCGCGCTGCTGGTACTGCTCGCGGAACGCGGCGACGGCGCGGCGCATGCTTTCGTCGCCGTCGGCGAGCACGAGCGTGCGCATTGCCTTGCGCGCGACGAGATATTCGGCGGCGGCGATGCCGTCGTCTTCCGGCGCGAGCGAGAAGCTGGCGCTGCCGGCCGGCGGCGCGACGCTGCCGCGATTGAGCGCGAGCACCGGCACGTCGAGCTGGCCCGGCCCGAACAGCCGCCCGACCTCGTCGCGACCCAGCGGCCCGACCATGAAGTCGGCACCGGCCGCCACCGCGCGGGAATATGCCGAACTGACGCCGCCGGCGGTGTCGTAGAAGGCGATGTCCGGGCGCCGGCGACGTTCGGCGTAGTAGCCGGCAAGCAGGCCGTCGCGCACCGGCACCGCGGCCGTCGCGAGCGGGCCGGTCAGCGGCAGCAGCACGGCGAGATGCAGCGGCGGGCGGTAACCGTCGGATTCGGCCGGCGGGCGCGTGGCGGAGGCCCCTCGGTTGCGGTCGAACGGGCGCGGCAGCGGCAGGCCGCGCGTGATCAGCGCACGCCCGGCGAAGTCGTAGAGCGGGTCGCCCGCCGGCAAGGCGGCAGCTTCGCGCGCGAGCGTGGCGTCGTCCAGGCGCGCGACGAGGCGATCGATGCGCGCCGCGTTCGCCTTGCGTTCGGCGCTCGGCATCGTGGCCAGCCCGGCGGCAAGCGCGTGGGCTTCGGCGAAGGCAGGATCCGGTCGCGCCACGACCGGCGCGCGCACCGCGGTGGTCGCGCAGCCGGCAAGGGCCAGCGTGGCCAGCAGCAGCGCCATCAACAGCGGCGTCGCCAGCCAGGTGGAGCGGAACGGCGTCTTCTGCATTGCGGCGGGCTTTCCCTGCGGACCGGTTACGATTCTACCCACTGCGCGAAAGCGCGCGCGCCGGAGCGCGAATGGCAGTCAGCAACCCCGCCGGTGTCCTTCACGTGGTCGCGACGCCGATCGGCAACCTCGGCGACCTGTCGTCGCGAGCGCTGGAGGTGCTGCGCTCGGTCGCCGCCATCTGCGCGGAGGACACCCGGCACACGCGCCAGC
>DATJDY010000335.1:0-4403 GCA_035497155.1 Luteimonas sp. | reverse complement strand
AACTGGTCGAGGAAACCGGCTGGGAGCCATCGAAGGTGGAGGTCCTGCTGGTCGGGCCGACCTCGTCGGGCATGAGCAACGAGCGCATCGCCTTCGTGCGCGCCACCGGCCTGGTGCGGGTCGGACCGGGCGGCGGCGACGAAACCGAGGACATCGTGGTCCACGAGGTGCCGCGCGCCGAGGCGCCGGCCTGGCTGGTCGGCAAGCAGGCCGAGGGCTACGAGCTCGACCTCAAGCTGTGGGCGGGGCTGTGGATGCTGGAGCGGAATCCGGACGGGTCGCCGCTGGATTGAGCATCGCGGGATCGCCCGCATCGCGATCGGGCAAGGCCTGGCGCAGCGCGCGCAGCGCCGTCGACAACGTGGCCGGCTCGAGCAGCGCCTTGCGGGCGGCACCGACGGCACGTCGCGCTTCCGGCGGCGTTGCGCCGGATTCGACCAGCGCGATGGCGCTGCTTCGGCATTCGAGGAGCGCGTCGATCCAGTCGGCCGGCTGCGGCTGGCGCCAGCGGCCGGTCGCGGCGCGCAGGGCGCGGAAGGACGGCGCGATGCGCGCCACGTCGTCGAGCGCATCGATGAAGTGTGTTGGCGTGCGCTGCGGATTCGCGGGATCCAGCGCGGCCGACAGCGCCGCGAGCGCATCGGCGATGCGCCTGCGCAGCACGGCGGTCGAACGCACCGGCAGCAGCCACCACGCGCAGGCGACCGCGATCGCCGCACCCACGAAGATCTCGAGCATGCGCTGTGCCAGCAGCTGCGATGCCGGCGCGTCGGAGAAGCCCTGCAGCAGCGCCAGCGCGATCGTCACGAACAGCGCCCACCAGCCGTAACCGATCGGCCGTAGCCAGACGCCGAGGAACACCGCGCCGAGGATGAGGCCCGCGACGAGCGTGCCGTGCCCGCCGGCGTGGAAATCCAGCAGCAGCGCGACCACCGTGCCTGCGCCTGCGCCGGCGATCCGCAGCAGGCTCTTCCATGCGACGTCCAGGCGCCCGCGGTTGCCGCTGCCGACGATGTAGGCGGTCAGCACCAGCCACGCCCAGTGACCGGCGAAGAAAACGTGGCCGACGACGAACGAAAGCGCGAGCGCAACGGCCATCTGCAGGGCCATGCGGGTGCTGGCGTCGGGCTTCAGGCGGGTGGCGCGCACTTCGGCGGTGCGCACTTCGGTGGCAGGAGCGGTTTCCGGCGACATGGGTGCGCGCGTTGGCGCCAACGCCGGGGTCGTCGGCGTCGCCGCCGCCACGGCCAGCCAGCCGGCGCGCACCGCCAGCGCATGGGCGACGGCCGCCCACAGCGACGCCAGCAAGGCGATCACGACGGGGAACAGCAGCGCCGGGATCGGTCCCGCGCGCACTGCCGCGCCATGCGGTGCGACCAGCAGCGCGACGAAGGGCAACGCGAGCAGCGAGCCGAGGCGCCGCGCGTCCGGGCCGAATCGCCGCATCCAGATCGGCAAGGCCATGCCGGCGATGAACAGCATCGCGCCCAGCCACGGCGCATCGCGCAGCAGCAGGCCGACGCCGACCGCGGCCAGGCCCACGAGCGGCAGCACGAACGCGGATTCCAGGCGATGGCGGCGGTCATCGGCGAGCCGGCTGCGCGACAGCGAGAGGCTCAGCACCACTGCCAGCACTGCGGGTCCGGATGCCGGTGCCAGCGCGAGCGTGCAAGCCAGCGTCGCCAGCGCGGCGCCCATGGCCACGACGGCTTCGCGGAACGCTGCGCGCACGCGCTGCATGGCGAGTCGGTTGGCGCGCTCAGGCCGTGGCGTAACGGTCCGTCGCTTCGACCAGCGCGTGCACGTGCTCGGGCTCGAACGCCGAGTGGCCGGATCCCGGATTGACCACGAGTTCCGACTTCGGCCAGGCCTTGTGCAGTTCCCACGCATTCTGGACGGGGCAGACCACGTCGTAGCGGCCGTGCACGATCACGCCGGGGATGCCGGCGATCCGGTGCGCGTCGCGCAACAGCTGGTCCTCGACCTCGAAGAAGCCGCCGTTGACGAAGTAGTGGTTCTCGATGCGCGCGAACGCGAGCGCGAAGCGCGCGTCCTCGTGGCCGGCGACGAAGTCCTGGTCCACGTGCAGGAAGCTGGTGGCGCCTTCCCACACGCTCCAGGCACGCGCGGCGGCCAGTTGCGTCGCCTCGTCCTCCGACGTGAGCCTGCGGTGGAAGGCGGAAATGAGGTCGGCGCGCTCGACTTCGGGAATCGCGGCGAGGTAGTGCTCCCACGCGTCGGGGAACAACCGCGACGCGCCTTCCTGGTAGAACCACTCGAGTTCCCAGCGGCGCAGCATGAAGATGCCGCGCAACACCAGCTCGGTCACGGCTTCCGGATGGGATTCGGCGTAGGCGAGCGCAAGCGTCGACCCCCAGCTGCCGCCGAACACCTGCCAGCGCCCGATGCCGAGCTTCGCGCGCAGCTTCTCGATGTCGGCGACCAGGTCCCAGGTGGTGTTGTCGCGCAGGTCCGCGTGCGGCGTCGAACGGCCGCTGCCGCGCTGGTCGAACAGGATGATCCGGTACTTCGCCGGGTGGTGGAACCGCCGCATCTTCGGGCTGCAGCCCGCGCCGGGGCCGCCGTGCAGCAGCACCACGGGCTTGCCCTGCGGGTTGCCACACTGTTCGTAGTACAGGCGGTGGCGCGCATCGACCTCGAGGACGCCGGTGTCGTACGGTTCGATCTCGGGATAGAGCGTGCGCATCGAAGCCTCCGGCCTGTCGTCCATGATCAGGGATTGTAGCGGCCCAGCGTGACGCGGTCGCGCCGTTCCAGGTCGGCGTGCGTGGCGACTTCCACCAGTCCCGCGGCCTCGAACAGCGCGCGCACCGCCGGGCCCTGCTCCCAGCCATGCTCGACGAGCAGCCATCCGCGCGGCAGCAGGTGCAGCGGCGCACCTTGCGCGATCGCGCGGATCGCATCCAGCCCGTCGGCGCCGGACGCCAGCGCGGCATCGGGTTCGAAGCGCAGGTCGCCTTCGTCCAGGTGCGGATCGCCCAGTGCGATGTATGGCGGATTGGAAGCGACCAGGTCGAATCGCTCGCCCGCCAGCGGCGCGAACCAGTCGCCCAGGCGGAACGCGATGTTGCCGACGCCGAGCGAACGCGCATTGTCGCGCGCGACGTCGAGCGCCGCTTCGCTCGCGTCGGTCGCGATCACCTCCGCGCGCGGCCGATCCAGCGCCAGCGCCAGCGCGATCGCGCCGCTGCCGGTGCCCAGGTCGGCGATCCGCCAGGCGCCGTCGGCCGGCAGGCGCTCGAGCGCGAGTTCGACCAGCCGCTCGGTTTCGGGCCGCGGCACCAGCGTGTTCGCGTTCACGCGCAGGTCGAAACCCCAGAACCCGCGCGAGCCCGTGAGATAGGCCACGGGTTCGCCGGCGCGGCGCCGCGCGAGCAAGGCCTCGAAACGGCGACCCGCGTCGGCGCCGGCTTCCGCGTCCGCGTGCGCATACAGCCAGGTACGCGACCGCCCGAGCACGTGCGCGAGCAGGATCTCGGCGTCGGCCGGCTCGACCCCGCCGGCCGCGCGCAGCAGGTCGGCGACTTGCGGCACCTCAGCGCTTCGGGAACGCCACCGGCTGGCCCTTGCGCGCCTCGACCTGCGCGGCGCACATGCGGATCGCCTCGACGGTCTGCTTCAGCTGGCGCGGGCCGCCTTCGATGTCCTCCACGCGCGTCGCGAACTTGTCCTGCAGCGCGGCGGCGTCGGCATCGCTGCACATGCCCGCCGAATACAGGTTGATCACGGCGGCGCCGGCCGGCGCGAGCTTCGCGACGATCTCCTTGAAGTGCGCGTCGGTCCAGTCGCGCAGCGCCGGGCGCGTTGCCGCGTCGCCCGCCTGGCCGCCCACCACCGGGAAGATCTCGTTGCGGCGGAGCAGTCCCGGCTCGAACACCAGCGCGCGCGCGCGCTCGTTCAGCACCGCATCCTGCGTGCCGCCCATGGCGCCGAGCAACTGGCTGCGCAGCACCGCATCCTGGCTGGCGCGGAACTGCTTCTCCGCGGCGTCGAACGCGGCCTTGCCACCTTCCTGCACCGCGACGGCGAGCGCGGTGTCGCGCAGGTCCTGCGGCACCGCATCGAGGTGCAACCGGCCGTCGCCATCGAGGCCGAGCACCGCGCGGCCGGCCTGGTTCATCTGCGCGCGCACCGCCGGATCCTTCAGCGTTTCGGCGAAGAAACCGACCAGGCTCGCGCGCAGCAGGCCATCGTCGTCCGGTTCACCGGCCTTCGGCGCCATGCCGAGCTGTTGCAGGCGCGGGCGATAGATGTCGGCGACCTGCGCGTGGAAGGCGTCGCGCGCCTTGTCGTCCGGCAACAGCCGCTCGGCGATCCATTCGGTGCTGCCCATGCCGGCAGTGGCCGTCTGGCGCACCGGAGCGGACGCGAACCGCGGCAGC
>DATJDY010000334.1:0-9734 GCA_035497155.1 Luteimonas sp. | reverse complement strand
TGGAGGCCCGACCCTAGCATCATGCCCGCGGGCGTAAAATGGCCCATCCGTCGGGTGACCTCCGGCATCCGCGAGCCCCCAATGACCGACGAAACCCCTGCCCCGTCCGCCTCCTTCGCCGCGCTCGGCCTGCCCGAGCCGCTGCTGCGCGCCCTGGCGGCCGTCGGCTACGAATCGCCCTCGCCGATCCAGGCCGCGACCATCCCGCCGCTGCTGGCCGGGCGCGACGTGCTCGGCCAGGCCCAGACCGGTACCGGCAAGACCGCCGCGTTCGCGCTGCCGGCGATGGCCCGCCTGGACCCGGCGCAGAAGTCGCCGCAGGTGCTGGTGCTGGCGCCGACGCGCGAACTCGCGATCCAGGTCGCCGAGGCGTTCCAGAAGTACGCCGCGCACCTGCCCGGTTTCCGCGTGCTGCCGATCTACGGCGGCCAGAGCTATTACCCGCAACTGGAGGCGCTCAAGCGCGGCGTGCAGGTCGTGGTCGGCACGCCGGGGCGCGTGATCGACCATCTCGAGCGCGGCTCGCTCGATCTGTCGCAGCTGCGCTGCCTGGTCCTCGACGAAGCCGACGAGATGCTGCGCATGGGCTTCATCGACGACGTCGAGACGGTGCTGAAGAAGGTGCCGGAGCAGCGCCAGGTCGCGCTGTTCTCCGCAACGATGCCGCCGCAGATCAAGCGCATCGCCCAGACCTACCTGCGCGATCCGGTGGAAGTCGCGATCAAGGCGCAGACGACGACCGCGGCGAACATCCGCCAGCGCTACTGGATGGTGAGCGGCGTCAACAAGCTCGATGCGCTGACCCGCATCCTCGAGGCCGAGCCCTACGACGGCATGCTGGTGTTCTCGCGCACCAAGCTCGGCACGCAGGAACTGGCCGAAAAGCTCGCCGCTCGCGGGCTGTCGGCGGCAGCGATCCACGGCGACGTGGAGCAGAAGCAGCGCGAGAAGATGGTGCAGTCGCTCAAGGACGGGCGCATCGACATCCTGGTGGCCACCGACGTGGCCGCGCGCGGGCTGGACGTGGACCGCATCAGCCACGTGCTGAACTACGACATCCCCTACGACACCGAGAGCTACGTGCACCGCATCGGCCGCACCGGTCGCGCGGGACGCAGCGGCGAGGCGATCCTGTTCGTGGCGCCGCGCGAGCGTGGCATGCTCGGCGCGATCGAGCGCGCGACGCGGCAGAAGATCGAGCCGATGCAGCTGCCCAGCGTCGAGGCGGTGAACGAGCGCCGCGTCGCCAAGTTCCTCGGCAAGATCGGCGACGCGCTGCAGAACGACGATCGCGCGATCTACCGCGACCTGGTCGAGCGCTACGAGCGCGAACACGAAGTGCCGATGGCCGACATCGCCGCTGCGCTGGCGCAAATGGTGCAGGGGCGCACGCCGCTGCTGCTCGAGGCGCCGCCGGAGGCGCCGCGCCGCGGGCGCGAACATGCACCGCGCGAGCAGGCCGGCCAGGACCGTCCGGCGCCGACCCGCGCGCCGCGCGGCAACGCCGGCGAAGCCCGCTTCGACGACGAAGGCCCGCGCCCGCCGCGCCAGCATCGCGATGCGCCCGAAGTCGGCATGGAAACCTTCCGCATCGAGGTCGGCCACGCGCACGGCGTGCAGCCGGGCAACATCGTCGGCGCGATCGCCAACGAGGCGGATCTCGAGAGCCGCTTCATCGGCCGCATCGACATCCGCGACGACTTCACCCTCGTCGACCTGCCCGAAGGCATGCCGCGCGAACTGCTGGAACACCTGAAGAAGGTGCGCGTCGCCGGCCGGCCGCTGCGCATGCAGCGCGCGACGGAAGCCGACAGCGCCGCACCGAAAGGCCGCAACCCGGCGCCAGGCAGGAGTTTCGCGGGCGCGCCGCGCAAGCCGGGCGGCTTCAAGCCCGGCGCGGCCAGGCCGGGTGGCGGCAAGCCTGCCTTCCGCAAGCACGACAAGCCGCGCAGCTGATGGCGGCCAACAGCACGGTGTTCCGCGCCGAACTGCAGGTCAGCGACATGGACCGCCATTACTACGCGACCCACGCGTTGACGCTGGCGCGGCATCCCTCCGAAACCAACGAGCGGCTGATGGCGCGCCTGGTCGCGTTCGCGCTTTACGCCGATGAACGGCTGGAGTTCGCGCGCGGCTCGGCCAGCGACGACGAGCCGGACCTGTGGCTCAAGTCGCGCAGCGGCGAGATCGAGTTGTGGATCGACGTCGGCCAGCCCGACGAATCGCGCATCCGCAAGGCCTGCGGGCGCGCCGATGAGGTCGTGGTGCTCAACTACCACGGCCGCAGCGCCGACCTGTGGTGGGAAAAGGTGCGGCCCGCCCTCGCCCGCTGCGGCAACCTGACCGTCATCGACATCGACGCCGCCACCATCGCCGAGCTGGCCGCGCTCGCCGATCGCGGCATGCGCCTGCAGTGCATGATCCAGGACGGCCAGGCAGAGATCTACGGCGAAGGCGCCAGCATCAACCTGCAGCGGACGCTGCGCATGGCTCCTGCCGAACGGGCCTGACGTGGCGAGTACGGGGGCGGCGTGCACGCACGACGCGATCGTCGTCGGTGGCGGCGCCGCCGGGCTGATGTGCGCGCTCCTCGCCGGCCAGCGCGGCCTGCGCGTGCTGGTGGTCGAGCACGCCAACAAGGTCGGCAAGAAGATCCTGATGTCCGGCGGCGGGCGCTGCAACTTCACCAACACCGGCGCCTCGCCTGCCAACTACCTGTCGGCCAACCCGCACTTCTGCAAGTCGGCGCTGGCGCGCTACACGCCGGCGCATTTCATCGAACTGGTCGAGCGCCACGGCATCGCGTACCACGAGAAGGAACTCGGCCAGCTGTTCTGCGACGAATCGTCGAAGCTCATCGTGAAGATGCTGCTGGACGAATGCGCAGCGGCGAACGTTCGCATCGAGACCTCCTGCGCCGTCGAGCGCGTGGTTCGCGGCGACGCGCGCGCCTTCCACGTCCACACCGCGCGCGGCGAATTCACGGCTGGGAAACTGGTGGTGGCCTGCGGCGGCCTCTCGATCCCGAGCATGGGCGCGAGCGGCTTCGGCTACGCGCTGGCTCGGCAATTCGGGCACGCAGTGCTGCCCACGCGCGCAGGCCTGGTGCCGCTGACACTGAGCGGCAAGCACCAGGAACGCCTGGCCGACCTCAGCGGCGTCGCGCTGCCGGTCACCGCCCGCTGCAATGGCGCGAGCTTCAGCAACGCGATGCTCGTCACCCATCGCGGCATCAGCGGGCCGGCGATCCTGCAGGTGTCGTCGTACTGGGAGCCCGGCGACGACCTGCGCCTGGACCTGCTGCCCGGCATGGACGCACTGGAAGCATTGCAGGTGCAGCAGCGCGAACGTCCCGCGACGGAACTGCGCACCGTGCTCGGCGAACTGATGCCCAAGCGTTTCGCCCAGCGATTGTGCGAACAGTGGCTGCAGGCGTTCCAGCCGTCGCGCCCGTTGCGGCAGTTCACGCCCGCGCAGTTCCGCGACATCGCCGCGCTGCTGCGCGACTGGCCGCTGGTCGCCAGCGGCACCGAGGGCTATCGCACCGCCGAAGTCACCCTCGGCGGCGTCGACACGGACGGACTGTCCTCGACCACGATGCAGTCCAGGCACGTGCCGGGCCTGCACTTCATCGGCGAAGTCGTCGACGTCACCGGCTGGCTCGGCGGCTACAACTTCCAGTGGGCGTGGGCCTCCGCCCACGCCGCCGCCCTCGCCCTCTAGGGCTTCGCGGCATCATCGACCGGGGTGAGGCGCAGGTCCTGGAAGTCGAAACTGAAGTCGGTCAGTTCGGACGCCGGCACGATGCGCGCCTCGCGGATCCTGCCGTCCTCGTCGAGCGAGAACGTCAGGAACGCGTCCGCGTTGAGCCAGCGCTGGTCCCAGCGCACCAGGAAGGTGTCGTGCGCCCACGGCTCCACGGTGCCCAGGAGGTCGGCGGTGTGCGTGAAGCGGATCCGCATCCGGCCCTTTTCCTGCCACAGCACCACGTCGCCGTACCAGGGGTCGCGATACGTGCCGGCGTACTCGGCCAGCGGCAGCGACGGCTTCGACTTCGCGTCGCGCGCGGCGACGTGCTTCTGCCAGCTCTCGTCGGCCTTGCTTTCCTGCTTCGCGCGCGCCCTGGCGTACACGTCGTTCCAGTCCGTCGGGGCGACGCCGAGCATCGCGTCGAGCGCGCGCATGGTCACGGCGGTGAACGCGCCGCTGGATTCGGCGTTGGTCAGCACGATCACGCCGATGCCCTTGTCCGGCAGCATCGTGATCCGCGAGACCATGCCCGGCCAGCCGCCGGTGTGCCAGGCCATGCGCGTGCCGCGGAAATCGCCGAGGAACCAGCCCTCGCCGTAGCCCATGAAATTCGGCGTGATCGGCGCCAGCTCCGGCATCGACGGCTTGCCGACCGGGATCGGCGTCAGGATCGACCACATCTCGCGCTGGCGCTTCTCGGCGAACAGTCGCTTGGCGTCGTCGCCCGTGCCCGCGTACACGCCGCTGGCGAGCTGCATGCGCACCCACTTCGACAGGTCGTGCACGCTGGAATAGATGCCGCCCGCGCCGCCGACGTTCGACCAGGTCATGCGCGGCGCCGGCACCAGGTCCTTGAAGTCGGCCTTGGCGTAGCCCATCGCGACGTTGTCGACGCCCTGCAGGTGGTCGCTGTTGTAGCGAGTCTCGGTCATGCCCAGCGGGTTGAAGATGCGCTGCTGCAGGAACCGGTCGTAGGGCATGCCGGACGCGGCCTCGACCACCAGCTGCGCCACGCCGAACAGGATGTTGTCGTAGGCGTACTGGGCGCGGAACTGGCCGGTGATCGGCACGTCCTTCAGGCGCTTCGCGACTTCGGCATTGCTGTAGTCGGTGGTCGGCCAGTACAGCAGGTCGCCCGCGCCGAGGCTCAGCCCGCTGCGGTGCGCGAGCAGGTCGCGGATGCGCATGTCGTGGGTGATGTACGGATCCGACATGCGGAACCACGGCAGGTGATCGATCACGCGGTCGGTCGTCTTCAGCTTGCCGTCGTCGGCGAGCATCTGCAGCGAAGCGGCGGTGAAGGCCTTGGTGTTGGAGGCGATCGCGTACAGCGTGTGCGCGTCGGCCGGCGCGTTGGCCTCGCGGTCGCGCACGCCGTAGCCGCGTTCCAGCACGACCTGTCCGTCCTTGACGATGGCGACGGAAATGCCGGGCACGTCGAAGGTCTTCAGCGTGGTCGCGACGAAGGCATCGAAGTCCTGCAGGCCCGCGGGCAGCGTCGCTTCGACCTGCCGGACCGGTTCCGGTTGCGGGATCGCCTGTGGCGGCGCCGCGACTGCCAATCCGGTGCCCAGCACCAGCGCCATCGCGGCCGCCAGGGCCTGCATTCGCTCGAATCGCATCGTCGTGCTCCCCATGGACCAGCCGGCACCATACCGAAACAGGCATCATTTGCACCATGCCAAGCGACACGCCCATTCCCGCCGGCCAGGCCGCGGTCGCCCGGTCACGCAGCGGCCGGACCGCTCGTGTTGCGGTCGTCGGCGGCGGTCCGGCGGGCCTGATGGCCGCCGAAACCGCGCGTGCCGCGGGCCTCGAGGTGGACCTGTACGAGGCCAGGGGCTCCGTTGGCCGCAAGTTCCTGATCGCAGGCAAGGGCGGCCTCAACCTCACCCATTCCGAAGCGCGGCCGGGCTTCGACATGCGCTTTCGCGAACGCAGCGGCGACGTCGCTGCCTGGCTCGACGCATTCGCTTCGTGTTCCCGCCGCCTGCTCCCGTCGACGACAGGCTCCCGGAGCGTTGTGACCGGCCCGCCGCCGCAGGCGACGAGATGGCCGAGGACGGCCAGACGAGGAGACGGGAGATGGGGTGTGCGCAAAGCATGAGGGGGAAAGTCGCGGTGATCACCGGGGGCACCTCGGGGATCGGGCTCGCGACGGCATCCGCGCTGGTGCGGCAGGGCGCCCGGGTCGCCGTGCTCTGCCGCAGGACCAGCTCCGAGGGCGCGAGGAAGCTCGCCGCCCTGAAGGCGCTCGGCGAGATCGATCTCGTCGAGTGCGACCTCGGCCGGCTCGCGTCGGTGCGCGCGGCCGCCAGGCAGGTGGCTGACCGGCACCGGGCCGTTCACCTGCTCGTGAACAACGCGGGGGTGTTCCTGCGCGAGCGCGCCGAGTCGGCCGACGGCCTCGAGATGACGTTCCAGGTGAACTACCTGTCGCATTTCCTGCTGTCGAACCTGCTGCTCGACCGGCTCGAGGCCGCGCGCGGCGCGCGCGTGGTCAACATGGTCGCGCCGGTGGACAGCATCCGGCTCGACTTCGACGACCTCATGTCGAAGCGCTCTTATTCGTTCCTCTCCGCCTCCGCGCGGTCGAAGCTCGCGCTCGTGCTCGCCGCGCGCCGCCTCTCGGAGCGGCTCTCGCGCACGGAGGCCCAGGTGCTCTGTTACTACCCCGGGCTCGTTCGATCCGGGCTGTTCGAGGGGACCTCGCGCGTCCTCAAGACGCTGATCGACGTCGTGGGCGCGACCCCGGCGCAGGCCGCGGCGAACCTCCTCGCGATCCTGGCCGACAGCGCGCCCGCCGAGAGCCCCGCCTTCTTCGAGCGCACCAGGGTGAGGCCCCTCAAGGGCATGGCCACCGACGGGGAGGCGGCCGCGCGGCTCTGGGACATGAGCACGAAGCTCGCCGGCCTCACCTGCTGATCGCGCGCGCCGCTGGACGCCCGCGACGCCCGCCGCGCGCGATGACCGGCGCGAGCGCGCGATGACCGGCGCGAGCGCGCGGTGACGTTCAGGCGGGCGCCTCCGCGGCCCGCTACCGGGGCCCCCGCCGCTTGGGGTCCGCGGCGAGCGAGGACTGGACGCGCTCCACCTCGCGCGCGATCGCCTGCACCGCCTCGGTCGCGCTCTCGATCGTCCCGGCGCGCGCCTCCCGGTCGAGCCGCGCGCAGAGCTCCTTCAGGTTGAGCGCCGCGAGCTTGTCGGCGCTCTCGTAGAGCGCCCAGGCGAGCCGCTCGAGCTCGCCGAGCGCGCCCCGCGCCGCGGCCTCGCGCATCGCGGCCACCCGGGTCGGGGCCTCCGTCAGGAAGAGCTCGATCACCTCGGCGACCACGTCGGGCTCGACCGCGCGCAGGCCGCCCCGCGGCCTCGCAGGAGGGGCGGGCTGCGCGCGCCGCTGGACCGGCGGGGGCGAGGGCGTGACCAGGGTCGGCGGGGCGAGCTCCACGCTCGGCGGGGCGGCGTCGTGCGGCACGGCCTCGTACGACCCGGATCGCGACGACGCGCCGAAGGTCCGGAGGACGCGATCGACCTCGTCCTGCTTCAGCGGCTTCGCCAGGGCGTCGTCCATCCCCGCCGCGAGGCACCGCTCGCGCGCGTCGCGGCGGGGATGGACGGCGCCCTCCGCCATCGCGATGATCGGCGTCCGCCGGTCGGGGCGCTCGGCGCGGCGGAGCTCCGCGACCGCCGCGCGGACGTCATGGCCCGGCGAGCGGCAGCCCACCAGCACCGCGGCGTAGCCCCCGCGGCGCACCGCCTCGGCGGCGGCGCGGCCGCTGCCCGCCACCTCGACGCGGTAGCCGCGCTTCTCGACCATGAAGGCCGCGACCTTCTGGCTCACCGGGTCGTCGTCGACCACGAGGACCCTGGGGCGCGGCGAGCTCCGCGCGTCGGCCGACGGCGGCCCCCGGCGCGACCTCGGCGCGGGCGCGCGCGCCCCCGCGGCCATGTGCTCCGGCGGGAGCCCCACGAGCAGCCGCAGGCTCGAGTGCAGCTGCGCGCGCCGGATCGGCTTGATGAGGACCGAGTCGATCTCGGCGCGGCTCGGCGCTTCCCTGCCGGGGTACGTCATGAGGACGCTGCGCACGGGCGCGATCGCGGCGTCCGCCTTGATGCGCTGGAGCAGCCTCAGGCCGTCGAGGTCGGCGAGCTCGAGGTCGATCAGCACCATGTCGAAGGGCGCCCCGGCGTCCGCCGCCTGGCGCAGCGCGGCGAGGGCCTCGGCGCCGTTGGCCGAGGCGCTGCACGCGAGGCCGAGCTCCTCGACCAGCCGCCGCACGACCCGGCGCACCGAGCCGCTGTCGTCGACCACGAGCACCCGCTTGCCGGGCAGATCGATGCGCGGGATGGGCGCGCGCTCCGAGCCGCGCCCGCGCCGCTCGAACGGCAGCACGACCGAGATCCGGCGGCGACGCGCGCCGGGCTCCTCGGGGGCGCGGAGCTCGCCTCCCATCGCGCCGACGAGGCGCCGCGCGACAGCGAGCCCGGGCATCGCGCTCGCGTCCAGCTCGGGCGCGGGCCTCGGTTCCCCGCCCGGCGCGTCCCCTGCCCCCGGCTCCCTCACAGACGCGTCGAGCCCTGCCCCGCCCGCGAAGCGCACGTCGAAGCGCACCCGCACGCCCGCGCCGCGAGGCGCCCCCGGCGCCTCACTGTCGACCCGCGCGCCCGGCCCCTCGCCCTCATCGCCTTCATCGCCCGCGTCGAGCGCGGCGCGCACCAGCACCTCGCCGCGGGGCGCCGCGCGGATCGCGAAGGTCCCGACGCTCAGCAGGATCTGCTGCAGCCGCGCGGCGTCGCCGCGCACCGCGCCTGGCACGTCGGGCTCGATGTCGAGCACGAGCTCGGTCCTGTCGTCGTGCGCGCGATCGCCGAGCACCTCCGCCGCGTCCTCCACGGCCCGGCGAAGGTCGAAATCGACGCGGGCGACAGGGGGCGCGCGGCCGCCCGGCTGCACGAGGTCGATGAGGTCGTCGATCATCGAGAGCGCCGTGTCGCCGCTGGTCCGGACGCGCCGGGCCCAGGCGCGCTGCTCAGGGTCGAGCTCGGAGTCGAGCAGCAGGCCGCTGACGCCGATGATCCCGCTGAGCAGCGTCCGGATCTCGTGCCGCATCTGCGCGAGGACGTCGGCGTCACCCTCGTCCTCGGCGCGCCTCCCCGGGCGCGCAGCGCGCTCCTCTGGCGTGAGCGCGCGCTCCGCCGATTCGCTGCTCCTCGTCCCGGAGCCGCTCTCTGGGCTGCTCCGGAGCTGCTCCTTGCCTGCCATCCACGCCCCGACACGATCTGGCGCCCGCCCCGCTGGAGCCCATGACGCCGGAGCTTCAAGTGTACTCCTTACAATGTGCAGGAGAAAAATTTAGCGTGGGTGCTCGAACGACGGGTCGGCGCCGGGCTGGGGGCCGGCCGGCGCCGGCGCCGGGCTCACCGCCTGTCGGCGCCGGCGTCCGGGGCGGCGGCAGATGCTCGAGCGCTGCGCCCGCCGCCGAGCGCCGTCACGACGACGCGCTCGCGGTCGACCGCCGCCTCCGCCGAGAGCACGCTGACGGCGGAGGGGTCCTCGGACATCGCCAGCGAGCGCCGGCTGTGCCCGAACAGCCGGAGGAGCAGCTCCGGCGGGGCGAAGTCGAGGTCGCGCTCGTGGACGAACAGCCGCCCGAGGTGCTCGGCGTAGGCGCCCGCGAGCGCGCGGAGCGGGATCCTGTCGAAGGCGAACGCGCGCCGGCGGCTCGCGGCCGCGGAGGCGAGCAGCGCCGCGAAGAGCGCTGTGTGGATGGCGCGCAGCCTGGCGCGCATGGAGGGCGGGCTGCGCTTCAGCGCCTCGCGCAGGAAGTGGACGTTGAGCGGGACGTGGAACGACTCGTCCCGCGTGAGGATCGTGAGCATCTGCCGCACGGCCGGGTACCGGGCCTCACGCAGCGCGAGGCGGTACGTCGTCGAGCCGATCGTCTCGAACATGAGGTTCGTGAGCACGATCGTCTCGACCCGCT
>DATJDY010000333.1:0-1550 GCA_035497155.1 Luteimonas sp. | reverse complement strand
GCAAGACGGCCAAGATCCGCACCGGGCAGATCGTCCGGCTCGATTCGGCCGAGATCCGGGTACTGGCCCCCTGAGGCGAGCTTCGCGGCGGGTGTGATGCCGGGGGTGTGATGTTTTTGCCCTCCGTGCGAATCATCATGTCGAAGGGCGCATGGGTGCCCGCCAGGGGACCACGATGGAGCTCGCAGACGCCACGACGCGCGACGCCCACCGCGAATTCGCCGACCTGCTCGAACGCCATCGCGGCATCGTGCTCAAGGTCGCCGGCAGCTATTCGGCCAACCCGGACGATCGCGCCGACCTCGCCCAGGACATCGCGGCGCAGTTGTGGCGCGCGTGGCCGTCGTACGCCCCCGACCGGCCGGTCACGACCTGGATGTACCGCATCGCGCTGAACGTCGCGATCTCCCACCTGCGCGGCCGCTCGCTGCGCGACCGCCACCACGTGCCCTACGACGAGGAACTGCACGCGGCCGGTGCCCACGACGCGGCGGCGGCGATCGACGACGACCACGAAACCGCCCAGCAGCTGCGGATGCTCGAACGCGTGATCGCCGCGCTGCCGCCACTGGATCGCGCGCTCATGCTCCTTTACCTCGACGAGCGCAGCCAGCGCGAGATCGCGGACGTGCTCGGCATCAGCGAAAGCAATGTCTCCACCCGGATCTCGCGCCTCAAGCAGCGCATCCGCGACGAATTCTGACCCGCCCCACCCGCAAAGGACACCGACGATGGAACTCGACGATTTCAAGACCGCCTGGCAAGCCCTCGATGCACGCCTGGACCGGCAGGACCGCGTCCAGCTCGAACTGCTGCGCGGGCAGCGCGTTGACCGCGCGCGGCGCAACCTGCGCCCGCTCTTCATCGGCATGGCCTTGCAGGGCCTGCTCGGGCTGGGCCTGGTCGTGCTCGGCGTCGCGTGCTGGAAGCACAACCTCGACGCGCCCGGCCTGTTCGCCACGGGCATCCTGCTGCATGCCTTCGGCGTGGTGAACATCGCCTTCGCCGGCATCGTCTGCGGCCTGGCGTCCACCACCGGCTACGACGCACCGGTGCTGGCGATCCAGAAGCGCCTGCGCCTGCTGCTGCGCGTGCAGGTGCTGAATTCGAATGCCTGCGGCGCACCCTGGTGGATCATGTGGGTGCTGGTGGTGGTCGGATTCGCCGGCCTGTCGCCGGTGCGCGCCACGGGTGGGACGCCGGCGTGGATCTGGGCGAGCCTGGCGATCGGTGTCGTCGGCATGGTCGCGACCTGGGCGTGGACCGCGCGGACCGCGCGCAAGCCGGCCGGGCTTTACGCGCGCATCGACGATGGCGCGGATGGCATCCGCCGGAACCTGCGCCTGTTCGACGACATCGAGCGCTTCGAGCGCGACTGAGCGCGATCGGGCGCGACTGGACGCGAGGCCGCGCGAACGGACCGCGCAAAAAGAAGGGCCGGCGAAATGCCGGCCCTTCTTCGTCACCAGGCAGCGGCCGCAGGCGCGGCCGCCGCGGCACGCATCACTTCTTGCGCTTCGCCAGCCAGGCGGTGACCTGCGGCAGGCGCT
>DATJDY010000332.1:0-3813 GCA_035497155.1 Luteimonas sp. | reverse complement strand
CAAGTCGCGCACGCCGCTGCCCAGGTTGCGAAAGAAAGCGCGCATCGGTCAGCCGAGATGCGTGGCGAGCCACCACGTCGCCGCGGCGATCGCCGCCGAGCCGGGGATCGTCAGGATCCACGCCCACACGATCCGCTCGATCACCGTGAACTTCAGCGCGCGCGGGTTCTTGGCGAAGCCCACGCCCATGATCGCGGTGGAGATGCTGTGCGTCGTGGAGACCGGCATGCCGAAGTGCGCGGCCAGGGTGAGGATCGTGGCCGAACTGGTGTCCACCGCGAAGCCGTTGATCGGGTGCAGCTTCACCATCTTGTGGCCGAGCGTCTTGATGATGCGCCAGCCGCCCGAAGCCGTGCCCGCAGCCATCACCAGCGCGCAACTCAGGATGATCCAGGTGGCGACGTCGCTGCCCACGGCACGGTCCGGATGCATGAAGGCGAGCCAGGGCGGCAGGTCGCGCAACGCGCCGCTGGCCTCCGCGCCGACGAGGGTCAATGCGATCACGCCCATCGTCTTCTGCGCGTCGTTGTGGCCGTGCGCGTAGCCCATGTACGCGGCCGACAGGATCTGCACCTTGCCGAAGAACGCGTTGACCCAGCGCGGCCGCGCTGCGCGTGCGAGCCGCCCGCCGGCGCGCGCCATCATCGAGATGACGAACCACAGGAACACCATCATCCCCATGCCGAGCAGGAAGCCTGCCACCGGCGAGACCACCATCGGCAGGAAGACCTTCCACACCAGGCCCTTGTTGTGCATCCAGCCGCCGAGGTCCTGCGACCAGATCAGCGCGTCCCAGTTGCCATGCGAAGCCGACAGCGCCGCGCCGCACAGGCCGCCGATCAGCGCATGGGAGGACGACGACGGCAGCCCGAACCACCAGGTGAACAGGTTCCAGCCGATCGCGCCGAGCAGCGCGCTCAGCATCACCTGCATCGTAGGCTCGACCACGCCGGTGTTGATGATGCCGGTCGCGATGGTGGCGGCGACGGCCGTGCCGGTAAGCGCGCCGACCAGGTTCATTACCGCGGCGAGGCTGACGGCCTGCCCCGGCGAGAGCACCTTGGTCGCCACCGACGCGGCGATCGAGTTCGCGGTGTCGTGGAAGCCGTTGATGAACTCGAAGACGAAGGCGGCGAACACCACCACCAGGACGAGCGTCAGCATCTGCGTGGCCCCGGGATCAGCTGTTCTTCAGCGCGATTTCGTAGGCGACGACGCCGGCCTCGCGGCAACGGTCGATGGCCTTCTCGAGGATCTCGAAGAATTCCTTGAGCAGGAACATCTCGCCGGCATCCAGGCGCCCGGAATAGATGTCGCGGTGCAGCTCGAGGATCAGGCGATCGGCCTCGGTCTCGATGACGCGCAGCTTGTCGTTGAGCTGCTTCATCGGCTCCAGGCGCAGGTGCCGCAGCTCGTGGACCATCTCCACCACCACCGCGGCCGCCTTCTCCAGCATCGCGGCGCGGGGGGCGAAGTCGATGCCGTCCAGGCGGTGCCGGGCCAGCACGTAGCGGTCGGCGAAGCGTTCGACCTGCTTGGGGATCTTGTACAGGGCCGAGCCCAGCGCCTCGATGTCCTCGCGCTCGATCGGGGTGATGAAGGTATCCACCAGCGCCTGGCTGATCTTGTTCGAGGCCTCGCGCTCGCGCTGGCGGGCCAGCTTGAAGGCGTCCAGCGAAGGCTCGCGGCCGGGTTCGCGCAGCATCTCGTGCAGCGCCCGGGTGCTCGCGTGGGCGGCGTCGGCCGCCTCGTCCAGCAGCGCGTAGAACTGCTTGCCCTGTCCGAAGATCGTCTGGAGGGAGAACATCGGCCTGGGCCCCGGGTGCGGAAGGATGACGAGGATAAGGCGGGATTATGACGATTCCGTGTCACGACGGGGTTCCCGGGCCTGTCGCCGGGCCTCCCGGGGGCGGCTGCTATGATCCGGGCGCCGGCCCCGACGCCGCCCCGAGCCCCTGGACCCGCGCGTGCTGCAGCTTCTGGTCGTCTTCATCCTGATCCTGTGCAACGCCTTCTTCGCGATGTCGGAGATGGCAGTGCTGACCTCGCGCAAGACCCGGCTCCGGCAGCTCGCCGAGCGCAGCCGCCGCGCGCGCAAGGCCCTGCACCTGGCCGAGCACCCCGAAGGCTTCCTGTCGGCGGTCCAGCTCTGGATCACCCTGCTGAGCCTGCTGATCGGCTATTTCGGCGGCGAATCGATGGGCGCCAAGCTCGCCGAGCCGCTGGCGGACATTCCGTGGCTGGCACCCTATGCCCACCAGCTGGGCTTCGTCTTCGGCTTCATCGTCATGCTGTTCCTGTTCGGGCTGGTCGGCGAGCTGGTGCCCAAGCGCATCGGCACGCTGCGCCCGGAAACGATCGCCACGGCGGTCGCCTACCCGATGGACTTCTTCGCCAAGGTCGCCAAGCCGCTCGTCGTCCTGCTGGCGACCTGCACGCGGCTGACCATGCGCCTGCTCGGCCTGCACCAGTCCCAGGCCGGCACCATCACCGAGGAAGAGATCCGGATGCTGGTGGCCGAAGGCCACGAGCAGGGCGTGATCGACGCGGACGAACGCAACATGATGCAGCGGGTGATGCGCCTGGGCGACCGCACCGCCGACAGCCTGATGACGCCGCGCGTGCGCATCGCCTGGCTCGACGCGTCCGCCAGCCTCGCCGAGAACCTCGCGGCGATGCGCGAGACGCCGTACTCGCGCTATCCCGTGTACCGCGGCAGCGACTCCGACGTGCTCGGCGTGCTCGAGGTGAAGACGCTGCTCGACAGCCTCGACCAGCGCACGCCGGACCTGTTCTCGGAATTGCGTCCGGCGGTGTTCGTGTCCGAATCCACGCATGCGCTGAAGCTGCTCGAGATCTTCCGCGAAGAGCAGCAGTCGATCGCACTGGTCGTGGACGAGTACGGCGACGTCGCGGGCATGGTCACGCTCAACGACCTGATGGGCGCGGTCATCGGCCGCGTGCAGTCGGGCGAAGGCCACGACGCCGAGGCGCTGGTGGTCGAGCGCGATGATGGCTCGCTGCTCGTGGACGGCTCCTTGCCGGTCGACGACCTGCGCGAACTGATCGGCGGCGGCGACCTGCCCGGCGAGGACGAGCACGACTACAACACCGCCGCCGGCATGGTGATCGCGCGCTTCAGCCGCATCCCGAACGCGGGCGAGTATTTCGATTGGTCGGGATGGCGCATCGAAGTCGTCGACCTCGACGGCCCGCGCATCGACAAGCTGCTGCTGCAGCGGCTGCCGGAGCGGGACGGCGACAGCGACGGCGATGCGTGACCACGCCGATGCCGAACGACCCGCGGGGTGATGGCGGCATCGACGGCCGCGGCCTGCGCGCCCTGCTCGACGCGTGGACCCAAGGCGATCCGGACACGACCCTGCGGCTTGGCGACCTGCTCGATGGCCTGGGTCGCCGCGCGTTCGGCATGCTGCTGTTCGTCGCCACGCTGCCCGCGTTCATCCCCATCCCGATCGGCGGCGCCGTCAGTGGCCCGCTGGTCGTCCTGATCGGGCTGCAGCTGCTGGTCGGCCGGCGCGAACCCTGGCTGCCGGCGGCGATCGAGCGCCGCGGCCCGCACCGGCACGCGCTGGCGCGCTTCTACCGGTTGATGAGCCCCTGGCTGGCGCGCCTGGAAAAAATCGTGCGCCCGCGCCTGCCGCACTTGCTCCAGCACCGCGCCGCGGCAGCGCTGACCGGCCTGCTGCTGGTGCTGCTGGGCCTGCTGCTGTCGCTGCCGATCCCGTTCACCAACTACCTGTTCGGCACCTTGTTGCTGCTCTTCGCGCTCGCGCTGCTGGAACGCGATGG
>DATJDY010000331.1:0-6365 GCA_035497155.1 Luteimonas sp. | reverse complement strand
CCGGGCGGCGCGAACCTCGCCGTGCCGCTGGCTGCCGTGCAACCGGGAGCGAGCGGCGGCAAGGCGCTGTGGGTCGTCGATCCGCAGACGCATCGCGTGCGACTGGCGCCGGTGCGGCTGGGCCCGTATGCCGAGGACAGCGTGCCGGTCCTCGACGGCGTGTCCGCGGGCGACTGGATCGTCGCCGCGGGCGGGCACCTGCTGCGCGCGGGCGAGGTCGTCGCGCCGGTGGACCGCGACAACCGGCCGGTGGCGCAGGTCGCGCCTGCTCCCGAAGTCGCTGCGCGGAAGCCCTAGCCCATGCGCTTCAACCTCTCGGAGTGGGCACTCCGCAACCGCTCGCTCGTCGTGTACGCGATGCTGGTACTCGCGCTCGTCGGCGCGTGGTCGTATCGCCACCTCGGCCAGTCGGAGGACCCGCCGTTCACCTTCAAGGCGATGGTGGTCCGTACCGCGTGGCCGGGGGCGAGCGCGCAGGAAGTCGCCAGCGAGGTCACCGAGCGCATCGAGAAGCAGCTGATGACCACCGGCGAGTACGAGTTCATCCGCTCGTATTCGCGCGCGGGCGAATCGCAGGTGATCTTCATGGCGCGCGATTCGATGCCGTCGAAGGACGTGCCCGCGCTGTGGTACCAGGTGCGCAAGAAGATCGGCGACATCCGCCCGACGCTGCCCGAAGGCGTCGTCGGCCCGTTCTTCAACGACGAATTCGGCGACACCTTCGGCAACATCTACGCGATCACCGGCGATGGCTTCGACTACGCCGTGCTGAAGGATTACGCCGAACGCATCGAGCTCGAGCTGCAGCGGGTGCCGGACGCGGGCAAGGTCGAACTGGTCGGCCTGCAGGACGAAAAGGTCTGGATCGAGGTCGACAACGCCAAGCTCGCCACGCTCGGCATCCCGCTCGCGGCGGTGCAGCAGGCCCTGGACCAGCAGAACGCGGTGGTGCCGTCGGGCTTCTTCGAGGGGCGCGACGCGCGCGTGCAGCTGCGCGTGAGTGGTGCGTTCAAGTCGGTGGATCAGCTGCGCGACTTCCCGATCCGCGCCGGCGGCCGCACGATCCGCCTGGGCGACATCGCCACCGTGCGCCGCGGCTTCAGCGACCCGGCGGCGCCGAAGATGCGCTTCATGGGCAAGGACGCGATCGGCATCGCCGTGGCGATGAAGGACGGCGGCGACATCCTGCGGCTGGGCGAGACCCTGGACAGCGAGTTCGCGCGCCTGCAGCGCACGCTGCCCGCCGGCATGCACCTGGACAAGGTCAGCGACCAGCCCGAGGCCGTGCACGAGTCGGTGGGCGAGTTCATGCGCGTGTTCGCCGAGGCGGTCGCGATCGTGCTGCTGGTGAGTTTCTTCTCGCTCGGCCTGCGCACCGGCCTGGTGGTGGCGGTGAGCATCCCGCTGGTGCTGGCGATGACGTTCGCCGCGATGCACTACTTCGGCATCGGCCTGCACAAGATCTCGCTCGGCGCGCTGGTGCTGGCGCTGGGGCTGATGGTCGAAGACGCGATCATCGCGGTCGAGATGATGGCGATCAAGATGGAGCAGGGCCTGTCGCGGCTGAAGGCGGCGAGCTTCGCGTGGGAGTCGACGGCGTTCCCGATGCTGACCGGCACGCTGGTGACCGCCGCCGGCTTCCTGCCGATCGCGACCGCGGCCTCGAGCACCGGCGAGTACACGCGCTCGCTGTTCCAGGTGGTGACGATCGCGCTGCTGGTGTCGTGGGTCGCGGCGGTGCTGTTCATCCCCTACCTGGGGGATCGCATGCTGCCGGAGCCCAAGCCGCATGCGCCGGGTGCGAACGCGCCGGTGGGTGCCGCCGCGGGCCATGCCGGCGATGGGCATGATCCGTACCAGCGTCCGTTCTATCGCCGCTTCCGCAATCTCGTCGACTCCTGCCTCGAGCGGCGCTGGCTGGTGATCGGCGCCACGGTGGCGCTGTTCGTGCTGTCGCTGCTGATGTTCCGCTTCGTGCCGCAGCAGTTCTTCCCCGATTCGACCCGGCCCGAGCTGATGGTGGACATGGAGCTGGCCGAAGGTTCGTCGCTGCGCGCGACCGCCGCCGAGGCGCAGCGCCTGGAGAAGATGCTGCAGGGCCATGCGGGCATCGACAATTACACCGCCTACGTCGGCACCGGTTCGCCGCGTTTCTACCTGCCGCTGGACCAGCAGCTGCCGGCGGCGAATTTCGCGCAGTTCGTGGTCCGCGCCGACGACATCGCCTCGCGCGAAGCAGTGCGCGACTGGCTCGTCGCCGATGTCGCGCCGCGCTTCCCGGCCCTGCAGCTGCGCGTCACGCGGCTCGAGAACGGGCCGCCGGTGGGCTATCCGATCCAGTTCCGCGTTTCCGGCGAGCATATCGACCGCGTGCAGGCGCTCGCCCGCCAGGTCGAGGCGAAGGTGCGCGAGAACCCGCACGTCGCCAACGTCAACCTCGACTGGGAAGAGCCGAGCAAGGTCGTGCGCCTGCAGGTCGACCAGGAACGCGCGCGCGCGCTCGGCGTGAGCACGCAGCAGCTGTCGCTGTTCCTGTCCGGCCAGCTGTCGGGGTTGCACGTGAGCACCTACCGCGAGGGCAACGAACTGATCGAGGTCGCGATGCGCGGCAGCAGCGACGAGCGCAACCGGCTCGACATGCTCGGCAGCCTTGCCGTGCCGACGGCGAGCGGCGCGTCCGTGCCGCTGTCGCAGGTCGCCACGCTGGAATACGGCTTCGAGGACGGCATCATCTGGCATCGCGACCGCCTGCCGACCGTGACCGTGCGCGCCGACATCCGCGACGCCGAGCAGCCCGCGACCGTCACCGCGCAGATCGCGCCGACGCTCGACGGCATCCGCGCGCTGCTGCCCGAGGGTTACCTGCTCGAGACCGGCGGCAGCGTCGAGGACGCCGCGCGCGGCCAGGATTCGATCGCGGCCGGCGTGCCGCTGTTCCTGCTCGTCGTGGTCACGCTGCTCATGCTGCAGCTGCGCAGCCTGTCGCGCACCGTGCTGGTGCTGCTCACCGCGCCGCTGGGCATGATCGGCGTCACCCTGTTCCTGCTGGTGTTCCGCGTACCCTTCGGTTTCGTGGCGATGCTGGGCACGATCGCGCTGGCCGGCATGATCATGCGCAACTCGGTGATCCTGGTCGACCAGATCGAACAGGACATCGCGGGCGGGCATGATCGATGGACGGCTGTCGTCGACGCGACGGTGCGGCGCTTCCGGCCGATCGTGCTGACGGCGCTGGCGGCGATCCTGGCGATGATCCCGCTGTCGCGCAGCGCGTTCTTCGGGCCGATGGCGGTGGCCATCATGGGTGGCCTGACCGTTGCGACCGTGCTGACCCTGCTGTTCCTCCCGGCCCTCTACGCCGCGTGGTTCCGCGTCCGCCGTTTCCCCTGAAGCGGCGTCGCCGGCGGAAATGGCTGCTCGGGCGCGACTACACTGGTCGCGCGAATCGCTGGGGGAAGCCATGACGACGTTACGCAACCTGGCGCTGGCCGTCGGCGCCGGCGTGCTGCTGCATTTTTCGCTGATGCTGGAGCCTGCCTGGTGGGCAGGCTGGCTGGCGCCGCTGCCACTCCTTTTGCTGGCGTTCCGGGCCGTGGACTGGCGTGGCCGTCTCTGGGTTGCCGCGGCCATCCTCGGCGGCACGGCGACCTGCCTCCCCTATTTCCACCTGGTGATGCCCTGGCCCGCCGCGGTTGCCGCCTGGCTCGGGCAAAGCCTTGCGTGGTGGTTCGTCACCATGGCGACCCGACGGGTCGTATTGGCCTGTCCGACGCCGTGGGCGATGTTCGCGTATCCCGTCCTGTGGGTGGCGGTGGACACCTTGATGGCCGCGCTGCTGCCCGACGGCAACTGGGGCAGCCTTGCCTATTCGCAGGCCGGGGTGCTGCCGCTGTTGCAGGTGGCGTCGCTCGCCGGCGTGGCCGGAATGTTGTTCCTCTTGTGCCTGCCCGCGTCGGCGATGGCCGTGGTGC
Source organism: Luteimonas sp. (assembly GCA_035497155.1). Classification (GTDB taxonomy): domain Bacteria; phylum Pseudomonadota; class Gammaproteobacteria; order Xanthomonadales; family Xanthomonadaceae; genus Cognatiluteimonas. The sequence continues at coordinate 2,394 of DATJDY010000331.1, read as the reverse complement.
TCCGGCACCGTCGCGAACCGTGGCGCCGCCAGGTGGCGGCGCTGGTCGTGGTGGCGGCGCTCTTGGTGGGCGCGGTCGGGTTCGGCGCATGGCGCCTGCGCCAGCCACTCCAGGGCGTGCCGGTTCGCGTCGGGCTTGCCTCGATCGACGATGCCGTCGGGGTGGGCGCATCGCCTGCCTACGCCATCGGCATTCGCGATCGTTACGACGCCCTGGTTGGGCAGCTCGCCGACTCCGGCGCGCAGCTGGTCCTGCTGCCGGAAAAAATCGCCGTCCTGCGGCCCGCCGGCGTCGCGGCGTGGCAGGCGCATTTCGGAAGGCTCGCGGCGTCGCACGACCTGTGGCTCGAGGTCGGCATCGGGGTGGACGACGGCCGTCATCCGCGCAATTACGCATGGTTGTTCGATCCTTCCGGCCGACGCGTCGAGGACTACGAAAAACACCGTCTCGCGCCGCCTGAACGCGCCGCGGGCTACGCCGCCGGCAGCGCATGGAGCCTGCATCGCGTGGACGGGCACCAATACGGGATCGCGATCTGCAAGGACATGCACTTCGCGACACTGGGCCGGGAGTACGGGCGCCGCGGCGCCGACCTGATGCTGGTCCCGGCTTGGGATTTCGCGTACGTGGACGGCTGGATGGCTTCGCGGATGACCCTGGTCCGTGGCGTCGAAAGTGGATACGGCATCGTGCGCGCGGCACGCGAAGGCCTGTTGACGGCCAGCGACGCGCCCGGGCGGGTGCTGGCGGAGGCGGCCAGCGCGCCGATGCCGGGCAGCCTGCTGCTCGCCACGCTGCCGGTCGGGCAACGGGTCCAGACCGTCTACAGCCGCACCGGCGACCTGTTCGGCTGGCTGTGCGTGGTCCTGGGGGCGGCCTGTGTTCTAATGCGGCGCAGAAGCGGGGGTACCGCGGCGGGCCGCGGTTGAGACAGACCCTTCGAACCTGGGCGCGCATGTCGTCATGGCATGCCGCCGATACCGGCTGACACCGGCGTAGGGAAGCTTCGCGGCGCTCTTCACGGGCGCTCGCGCCCCGCTTCGCAACAGTCCGCACGATGCGTGCGGGAAACCAGCGAGCGAACGCGGGAGCGAAACGATGAGCGCAGTGCCCTCCGACCTGATCCGCCAGACCGAACGACTGTCGGAGGCGGTGACGCGTCCGATTCCCGGATCCTCCAAGATCCACGTGCAGGGCGCGCGTGCCGGAGTGCGCGTGCCGATGCGCGAGATCGCGCAGACGCGCACGCCCACCCTCTTCGGCGGCGAGGACAATCCCCCGGTCACGGTCTACGACACGTCGGGGCCGTACTCGGATCCGGACGCGCGCATCGACCTGGCCGCGGGCCTGGCGCCGCTGCGCGCGCAGTGGATCGCCGATCGCGGCGACACCGAGGCGCTCGCCGGCCTGTCGTCGGCGTTCGGGCGCGGACGCGAAACCGACGCGAAGCTCGCCGCGGTGCGCTTCCCGAATCGCCCGCTGCCGCGCCGCGCGCGGGACGGCGCCAACGTGAGCCAGATGCACTACGCGCGCCGCGGCATCGTCACGCCGGAAATGGAGTTCGTCGCGATCCGCGAGAACCAGCGACTCGAGGCGGTGCTCGACGCCGGCCTGCGCATGCAGCATCCGGGCGAGACCTTCGGCGCCAGCATCCAGAAGATGATCACGCCAGAATTCGTGCGCGACGAGATCGCGCGCGGCCGCGCGATCCTGCCCAACAACATCAACCACCCGGAAAGCGAGCCGATGGTCATCGGCCGCAACTTCCTCACCAAGATCAACGCCAACATCGGCAACTCCGCGGTCTCCTCCGGCATCGCCGAGGAAGTCGAGAAGCTGGTGTGGGCGATCCGCTGGGGCGCCGACACGGTGATGGACCTCAGCACCGGCAAGCACATCCACGAGACGCGCGAGTGGATCCTGCGCAACTCGCCGGTGCCGATCGGGACGGTGCCGATCTACCAGGCGCTGGAGAAGGTCGACGGCGTCGCCGAGGACCTGACCTGGGAAGTGTTCCGCGACACGCTCATCGAGCAGGCGGAGCAGGGCGTCGACTACTTCACGATCCATGCCGGCGTGCTGCTGCGCTACGTGCCACTGACGGCGAAGCGCGTCACCGGCATCGTCAGCCGCGGCGGCTCGATCATGGCCAAGTGGTGCCTCGCGCACCACCGCGAGAGCTTCCTCTACACGCACTTCGAGGACATCTGCGAGATCATGAAGGCCTACGACGTGGCCTTCTCGCTCGGCGACGGCCTGCGCCCGGGCTGCATCGCCGATGCCAACGACGCCGCGCAGTTCGGCGAACTCGAGACGCTCGGCGAGCTGACGAAGATCGCGTGGAAGCACGACGTGCAGACCATGATCGAAGGCCCCGGCCACGTGCCGATGCAG
>DATJDY010000330.1:0-4511 GCA_035497155.1 Luteimonas sp. | reverse complement strand
TCTACGCCGGCGAAGGCGTCGCGCAGATGCTGTTCTTCCAGTCCGACGAGGCCTGCGAGACGTCCTATCGCGACCGCGGCGGCAAGTACCAGGGCCAGACCGGCGTCACCCTGCCGCGGACCTGAGGCCCGCGGCATGCGTGGGCGTCAGCGGCCGCCCGGCGACGGCGCGGCTGTTGCCGTCGCGGGAGTGGCGGCAGGCGCGGCGGCGGCGGGTGCCGTCTCCGTCCACAGCTTCGCTTCCGGCGCGCCGCCAAGCATCTGCGCGCGCACCAGCGGGATCGGCGGGCCACCGTACGACAGGAACTGGTCGTGGAATTGCTTCCACGCCGCGCGTCCGCCCTTGTCCTTCGTCCAGTCCTCGCGCAGCTGCATGATCATCAGCTTGCCCAGCGTGTAGTTGAGGTAGGCCGGGTCGTAGGTGCCGCGCGCCGCCTGCTGGCGCGCGTTGCCCGGATCCTGCAGGCCCTTCTCGCGGAACATCGCTTCGGATTGCGCCATGGTCATGCCGCCGGCATGCAGGCCGATCGCGGAGAGGAAGCGCACGTCCCGCAGCAGCGCATTCGAGATCTGGCCGATGTGCGTCTCCGGCGTGCCGCCGCCGAGTCCGGCGTCGTACATCATTTCCTCGCAGTAGTGCGCCCAGCCTTCGGCGAATGCATAGCCGACGAACAGCTGGCCGAACTTCCAGCCCGAACGGTTGGAATGCAGGAACTGCAGGAAATGCCCGGGCCAGACTTCGTGCGCGCTGACGAACAGCAGGTTGGCCTTGCCGGGCACGTACGCCGCCTGGTCCGCCTTCGACCAGGCCGGGTCCGGCGGCGCGATGTAGTACACCGACGGCAGGTTCTTCTCGTACGGGCCGGGGATCTCGATGTAGGCGAAGTTCCAGCGGTTGAACGGCGGCGCTTCCTCGACCTTGGCCTGCTCCGGGCCCGGAATCGTCGCCAGGTCCTTGTCGACGATGAACTGCCTGAGGCTGTCGAGCTGCGCGCGCGCGCCTTCGACCGCGCCGCCCTCGGGCTTGTCGGCTGCTTCCTTCGCGACGCAGTCCTGCAGCGAGGCGCCGGGCGCGAACTCGCCGCATGCGGCCTTCAATGCGGCCAGGTTGCGCGCGAGGTCGGCTTCGCCCGCGGCCTTCAACTGGTCGAGCGGGATGTCCACGCGCTCGGTCGCGTGCAGCATCTTCGCGAACTTCTCCGCGCCGAGCGCGAAATCCTGGGTCGCCTGCGGCTTCTGCGCCTCCAGCCAGTCGGCCATGTCCTGCGTGGCCTTGATCGCGGCGGCGTTGCTGGCCTTGAGGCGGGCCTGCAACGCGTCGTCCTTCACCTCGGCGAAGATCTTCGGCACGTCGCTGGCGAAGAAGCTGGCGTAACCGCCGAAGGAATTCACGCCGAGGTCGATGTAGGACGCGGGCAGCGGCGTCCTGAAGTTCGCCCTGATCTGCCCGATCGCCTTCGGCAGCGCTTCCTGGTAACGGATGAACGCGTCCATGCGCTGCGCGAGCGGTGCATACGGGCGGGTGAGGTACATGCTCGGCGACAGGTCGCCGGTATAGAACCCGGGGTTGTTGTGCGCGAACCCGGAATCCTCGAGCCAGAACAGCGCGCCGTCGATCACCGCGAGCGCGTAGTCGCGACGGAAGCGGCCCTGCGCGTCGAGCTTGCCGTCGGCGAACGCCGCGAACGCGTCGCGTTGCGCGTGCAGCCAGTCGATGTTGGCCTTCATTCCGGCCGGGCTGTAGTCGGGCAGCTTTCCGTCGTATTCGTGCTTGCCGGCGCCCGCGGCGGCCACCGGGTTGCGCTGGAAGTATCCGTCGATGAAGGCGTTCGCCGCCTTGTCGAGCGAGGCATCGTCGTTGGCCGCGGCAGTCGCGGCGGGCGTGTCGGTCCCGGCGGGGGCCGTGGAAGCGGACTGCTTGCAGCCGGAGAGCGCGGCTGCAACGCAGGCAGCCAGGAGCAGGACCCGGATCGGGCGCATGGTGTCGGTTCCCCAGGGACGGAAGCGCCGACGCTACGCCTCGGGCATCGCCACCGCAATGACTGGCTGGGGCGGCATTGGGCGGATCAGCCGAGTCCGCGCTGCAGGGCCTGCATCCGTTCGACCAGCGCCTCCGGTTCGTACGGGCGCGCGGCGACGCGGCCCCAGACCGGCGCGGGCCAGGCGGGATCGCCTTCGAAGCGCGCGATGACGTGCACGTGCAGCTGCGGCACGAGGTTGCCGAGCGCGGCGACGTTGAGCTTGAACGGACGGAACACGTCGCGCAGCAGGCGCGCGGCGAGGTCGGTCTCGTCCATCAACGTCCGCCGCTGCGTCGCCTCGAGGTCGATCAGCTCGCGTGCCCCGGCCACGCGCGGCACCAGGACCAGCCACGGATAGTTGGCGTCGTCCATCAAGCGCAGGTCGCACAGCACGAGCGTCGCCAGCGGATGGGTGTCGGCGGCGAGCTGCGGGTGCAGTTCGTAGCGCGTCGGTTCGTGGTGGTGGTGGCGGCCCATCGCTCAGCCCAGCGTGTCGGCGAACAGGCGCATCGTGCGCTGGTGCGCGAGCTGTGCCGCTTCGGCGTGGTAGTGGGTGCCGTCGATGTCGCGGTTGAACGCATGGCCCGCGCCGGCATAGACGTAGACCTCGGCACCGGGCTGCTTTTCGCGGTGCGCCTGGACCGCGTCGGGCGGGATCGACGGATCGTCCGCGCCGAAGTGGAACTGGATCGGCGCCCGCAGCGGTTCGTCGAGGAACGCCACGTTGCGCGCGCCGTAGTAGCTCGACGCGGGGAGGCCGAGGCGGGTGTTGCCGAGCAGGGCCACGGTGCCGCCCCAGCAGAAGCCGACGATGCCGACTTTCAGCCCCTGGTCCTGCAGCACGCGCGCCGCGGCGGCGGTGATCGAGGCGGCGCGCTCCAGGCCCACGGACTGGGCGAGGTCGCGGCCGCGCGCAACTCCGGCCGCGTCGTAGGCGAGTTCGACGTCGCGCTCGACTGCGTCGAAATAGGCGGGCGCGAGCGCCACGTAGCCTTCGGCGGCATAGCGGTCGGCGACGGCGCGGACATGCGCGTTCACGCCGAAGATCTCCTGGACTACGAGGATCGCGCCGCGCGGGGCCGCGACCGGATCGGCGCGCCAGCCGCCGATGGCGCCGGCAAGGCTCTCGAAAGCGATGTCCTGGCCCATGGCAAGCTCCGGCGGCGCGCGGGGAAGCCCCGATTCTAGCGCCGGCTATAATCCGCGGCCGCCATGCAGCCCCGGACCATGCCCGCCACCAGCCCCAAAGTCGGATTCGTCAGCCTCGGCTGCCCCAAGGCGCTGGTGGATTCCGAGCGGATCCTGACCCAGCTCCGTGTCGAGGGCTACGACCTGGTCCCGAGCTACGACGCGGCCGACGTGGTGGTGGTGAATACCTGCGGCTTCATCGATTCGGCGGTGGCCGAGTCGCTGGACGCGATCGGAGAAGCCCTGGCCGAGAACGGGAAGGTCATCGTCACCGGCTGCCTGGGCAAGCGCGCCGACGTGATCCGCGAGGCGCATCCGGGCGTGCTGTCGATCAGCGGCCCGCAGGACTACGCCAGCGTGATGGAGGCCGTGCATGCCGTCGTCCCGCCGGCGCACGATCCGTTCGTCGACCTGCTGCCGGACTACGGCCTCAAGTTGACGCCGAAGCATTACGCGTACCTGAAGATTTCCGAGGGGTGCAACCACCGTTGCAGCTTCTGCATCATCCCGTCGATGCGCGGCGACCTCGCCTCGCGCCCGGTCGACGACGTGCTGCGCGAAGCCGAGCGCCTGGTGAAGGGCGGCGTGCGCGAACTGCTGGTGGTGTCGCAGGACACCTCGGCCTACGGCGTCGACCTGAAATACGCCGAGCGCGAATGGCGCGGGAAGGCCTACGCGACGCGGATGAAGGCGCTGTGCGAAGGCCTGTCCGAACTGGGCGCCTGGACGCGGCTGCATTACGTGTACCCGTATCCGCACGTCGACGACGTCATCCCGCTGATGGCGCAAAAGCACAACGGCATGCCGGTGCTGCTGCCCTACCTCGACATTCCGTTCCAGCACGCCAGCCCGCGCATCCTGAAGCTGATGAAGCGCCCGGGCGCGGTCGATCGCACGCTGGAGCGCATCCAGCGCTGGCGCGCCATCTGCCCCGAACTCACGATCCGCTCGACCTTCATCGTCGGTTTCCCCGGCGAGACCGAAACCGAGTTCGAGGAGCTGCTCGATTTCCTCGACGAGGCGCAGCTCGACCGCGTTGGCGCGTTCGCGTATTCGCCGGTCGAAGGCGCCGCCGCGAACGCGCTGCCCGATCCGCTGCCGGAAGCAGTGAAGCAGGAGCGCCTCGCGCGCTTCATGGCGCGCCAGGCGGCGATCAGCGCCGCGCGGCTCGAGGCGAAGGTCGGCACGGTCCAGCGCTGCATCGTCGACGCGATCGATGGCGAGCTCGCGATCGCGCGGTCGATGGCCGATGCGCCGGAGATCGACGGCGTCGTCCAGGTCCAGGATGGGTTTGCGGCCGGGC
>DATJDY010000329.1:0-20172 GCA_035497155.1 Luteimonas sp. | reverse complement strand
GGCAACGTGCTGGATTCGGCCGGAAGCGTCGTGCCGCTGTTCCGCGACCAGATCCGGCGCGGCGGCCCGGTGACGGTGACCGATCCGGAAGTGACGCGTTACTTCATGACCATCCCCGAAGCCTGCCAGCTGATCCTGCAGGCCGCGGCGATGGGCACGCAACATGCGATCTACACGCTCGACATGGGCGAGCCGGTGGCGATCAAGCTGCTCGCCGAGCAGATGATCCGCCTGGCGGGCAAGCAGCCGGGCCGCGACATCGCGATCGTCTACACGGGCTTGCGTCCCGGCGAGAAGCTCCACGAGACGCTTTTCCACGCCGACGAGCGCTACCGCCCGACCGCCCACGCCAAGATCCTGCAGGCGGAGGCGCGGTCGATCCTGCTCGACCGCATCCTCGCGATCGGCGCGCGCATGCGTGCGGCGGTCGAGCGCTACGACATCGACGAGCTCGGGCTGCTGCTGCGCGAGGCCGTTCCCGAATTCGATCCGCGCGAAGCTAGCGCCGATGCGCCTGGCGCGATCATTGCATTCCCGGCCCGGGCCGGAAGGAAGACCTGAAGTGACCGATGCAGGGACGCGGCGCCGCCGCATCCGCAAGGCCGTATTCCCCGTCGCAGGCCTCGGTACGCGGTTCCTGCCGGCCACCAAGACGGTGCCGAAGGAGATGTTGCCGATCGTCGACAAGCCGCTGATCCAGTATGCGGTGGACGAAGCGATCGAGGCCGGTTGCGACACGCTGGTGTTCGTTACCAACCGCTACAAGCACGCGGTCGCCGATTACTTCGACAAGGCCTACGAGCTGGAACAGAAGCTCGAACGCGCCGGCAAGTCCGAGCAGCTCGAGCTGGTGCGCAACGTGCTGCCGCCGGGCGTGCGCGCGGTGTTCGTGACCCAGGCCGAAGCGCTGGGCCTCGGGCATGCGGTGCTGTGCGCGAAGCCCGTGATCGGCGACGAGCCGTTCGCCGTCCTGCTCCCCGACGACCTGATCTGGAACCGGGGCCCGGGCGCGCTGAAGCAGATGGCGGACGCGGCCGAGGCGAGCGGCGCCAGCGTGATCGCGACGCAGGACGTGCCGCGCGACAAGACCGGCAGCTACGGCATCGCGGCGACCGAAAGCTTCAACGGCCGCCAGGGCCGGATCACGGCCATGGTGGAGAAGCCGAAGCCGGCCGACGCCCCGTCGACGCTTGCGGTCGTCGGGCGTTACGTGTTGTCTCCGCGGATCTTCGACCTGCTCGAGGCGACGACGCCGGGCGCCGGCGGCGAGATCCAGCTCACCGACGCGATCTCGGCGCTGCTGCGCGAGGAGCCGGTGCTGGCTTACCGCTTCCAGGGCACGCGTTTCGACTGCGGCACGCACATCGGCCTGATCGAGGCGACGATCCGCTACGCGCTCGACCACGAAACCCTCAGCGACGCCACGCGCGAAACCATGCAGCGCGTCCTCGGCGAGATGGGCGTCGTCGACCTCGACTGACGCCCGGGCGGTTCAGAGCGACTCGAAGATGCCGGCGGCGCCCATGCCGGTGCCGATGCACATCGTGACCATGCCGTACTTCTGCCGGTGGCGGCGCATGCCGTGCACGATGGTCGCGGTGCGCACCGCGCCGGTCGCGCCGAGCGGATGGCCGAGCGCGATCGCGCCGCCCAGCGGGTTCACCTTCGACGGATCGAGCTGCGAATCGCGGATCACCGCCAGCGATTGCGCGGCGAAGGCTTCGTTGAGTTCGATCCAGTCGAGCTGGTCCTTGGTGAGGCCCGCCTGCTTCAGCGCCTTCGGGATCGCCGCGATCGGGCCGATGCCCATCACCTCGGGCCGCACGCCGGCGACCGAGAAGCTCACGAAGCGCGCGAGCGGGGTGAGGCTGTAATCCTTGACCGCCTGTTCGGAGGCCAGCAGCACCGCGCCTGCGCCATCGCTCATCTGCGAGGAATTGCCGGCGGTGACGGAACCGCCGAACTGGCCGTTGCGGAACACCGGCCGCAGCTTCGCCAGGCCCTCGAGCGAAGTGTCCGGGCGCGGGCCTTCGTCGGTGTCGACCAGCGCCTTCTTCAGCCGGATCGCGTTGCCGGCGAGGTCGGGCAGGCGCGCGACGACTTCCAGCGGCGAGATCTCGTCGCGGAATTCGCCGGCGTTGATCGCCGCGATGGCTTTCTGGTGCGAGGCCAGCGCGAACGCGTCCTGGTCCTCGCGCGAGACCTTCCATTCCTCGGCGACCTTCTCGGCGGTGATGCCCATGCCGTAGGCGATGGCCACATGGTCGTTCCGGAAGACGTCAGGCGAGAGCGCGACCTTGTTGCCCATCATCGGCACCATCGACATCGATTCGGTGCCGCCGGCGAGCATCAGGTCGGCGTTGCCGAGGCGAATCTGGTCCGCCGCGAGCGCGACCGCCTGCAGCCCGGAGGAGCAGAAGCGGTTGATGGTCTGCGCGGCGATCGTGTCGGGCAGGCCGGCCAGCAGCACGCCGATGCGCGCCACGTTCATGCCTTGCTCGCCCTCGGGCATCGCGCAGCCGATGATGGCGTCGTCGATGCGCGTGAGGTCGATGCCCGGTGCCTGCGCGACCACGCTGCGCAGCACGTGCGCCAGCATGTCGTCGGGCCGGGTGTTGCGGAACACGCCGCGCGGCGCCTTGCCGACGGGCGTCCGCGTCGCCGCGACGATGTAGGCGTCCTGGATTTGCCTGGTCATTCCGAGTACCTCGAAAGCGGGAAAAGGGAAGGGGGAAGAGGGATGGGGAGGACCAGAAAGAGGTGGAGTGCCGGGAACCGCGATTCCCTCTTCCCTTTTCCCCATTCCCGCTTCGTCAGTTCCTGAGCGGCTTGCCGGTCTTGAGCATGTGCGCGATCCGAGCCTGGGTTTTTTCCTGCTGCGCAAGCGCGACGAAGTGCTCGCGCTCCAGCCGCAGCAGCCAGTCCTCGTCCACCAGCGCGTTGCGGTCGACTTCGCCACCGCACAGCACGGTGGCGATGCGGGTGGCGATCTCGGCGTCGTACTCGCTGATGAAGCGGCCCTCGAGCATGTTCACCAGCAGCATGCGGAAGGTCGCGATGCCGACGTCGCCGGCCACGCGCACGCGGCGCGCCGGCAGCGGCGCGCGATAGCCGCGGTCGGCCAGCGCCAGCGCCTGGCCGCGCGCGATGTGCAGCAGTTCGTGCGGATGGAAGGACACGAGGTCGCCCTCGCGCAGCAGGCCGAGTTCCTTCGCTTCGAGCGCCGAGGTCGAAGCCTTCGCCATCGCCACGGTCTCGAACACCTTCTTGAGTTGCGCGAACACGTCGCCATCGTGGCCCGCGGCGTGCGATGCACGCACGGCGAGTTCCTTGAGCCCGCCACCGGCCGGCAGCAGGCCGACGCCGGCCTCGACCAGGCCGATGTAGCTCTCCAGGTGCGCCACGGTGCGCGCGGCATGCATCTGGAATTCGCAGCCGCCACCGAGCGCGAGTCCGCGCACCGCCGCGACCACCGGCACCTGCGCGTACTTGATGCGCTGGCTGGTGGCCTGGAAGTTGGCGACCATCGCCTCGAAGCCGGCGACATCGCCGGCTTGCAGCAGGCCGAGCGCGCCGGCGAGGTTGGCGCCCGCGGAAAACGGTTCGGAAGGCTGCCACACCACCATCGCGCGGAAGTCGTTCTCGGCAATGGCGATGGCCTGTTGCAACCCGGCCATCACCTGGTCGTCGACGGTGTGCATCTTGGTGCGGAACGAGGCGACCAGCACGCCGTCGCCGTCGTGCCAGGCGCGCACGCCGTCGTTCTCGAACACGGTCTCGCCCGGGTCGGCGCGTTCGCCCAGCACCGGATCCGGGAAACGCTGGCGGCGATAGACGGGCAGGGCGGAGCGGGGCAGCTTCGCGTTGCGGCCGGGGCTGTAGCTGCCCTCGGCGCCATGCACGCCGTCGCGGCCGTCGAACACCCAGTCCGGCAGCGGCGTATCGGCCATGGCCTTGCCGGCGACGATGTCCTCGGCGATCCAGTCGGCGACCTGCTTCCAGCCGGCGGCCTGCCAGGTCTCGAACGGGCCGAGCGACCAGCCGTAACCCCAGCGGATCGCCAGGTCGACGTCGCGCGCGGTCTCGGCGATGTCGGCGAGGTGGTACGCGCTGTAGTGGAACAAATCGCGGAACACCGCCCACAGGAACTGCGCCTGCGGATGTCCGCTGGCGCGCAGCGCGGCGAATTTCTTCGCCGGATCCTTTTCCTTCAGCATCGCGGCCACTTCCGGCGCGACGTCCGCAGCGCTGGCGCGGTAGTCCTTCGCGCCCAGGTCGAGCACGAGGATGTCCTTGCCGCTCTTGGTGTAGATGCCCGCGCCGGTCTTCTGGCCGAGCGCGCCCTTGGCGACCAGCGCCTGCAGCCATGCCGGGGCGGCGAAGTGCCGGTGCCAGGGATCGTCGGGCAGGGTATCGGCCATCGTGCCGATCACGTGCGCCATCGTGTCGAGGCCGACGACGTCGGCGGTGCGATAGGTCGCCGACTTCGGGCGCCCGATCGCCGGACCGGTCAGCGCGTCGACGGTGTCGAAGCCGAGCCCGAAGGCTGCGGTGTGGTGCATCGTCGCGAGGATCGAGAACACGCCGATGCGGTTGCCGATGAAGTTCGGCGTGTCCTTGGCGCGGACCACGCCCTTGCCCAGCGTGGTGGTGAGGAAGGCTTCGAGCGCGTCGAGCAGCGCCGGATCGGTCGTGCGCGCGGGGATCAGCTCGGCCAGGTGCATGTAGCGCGGCGGGTTGAAGAAGTGCACGCCGCAGAAACGGTGCCGCATCTCCTCGGGAAGCACTTCGGCCAGCGCATTGATGCCCAGCCCGGAGGTGTTGCTGGCCAGCACCGCGTGAGCCGGCACGTGCGGGGCGATGCGCCTGTAGAGGTCCTGCTTCCAGTCCATGCGTTCGGCGATCGCCTCGATGACCAGGTCGCAGCCTTCGAGCAGGGCAAGGCCGGTCTCGTAGTTCGCGGGCACGATCGCCTCGGCCAGCGCCTTCGACGCCAGGGGCGCCGGCGAGAGCTTGCCCAGGTTCGCGATGGCCTTCAGCACCACGCCGTCGGGCGCGCCGTCCTTCGCGGCCAGGTCGAACAGCACCGTGTCCACGCCCGCATTGGTCAGGTGGGCCGCGATCTGCGCGCCCATGACGCCGGCGCCCAGGACCGCGGCGCGTCGGACAAGCAGTTTCTCAGGCATGTCTTGTATCTCTTTGATAAAACGTGAATTTACTCAGGAGGTAAAGCCGGCGACAGCGAAGCGGATCAGCTCGCGCGCGGCGCGTTCGCGGTGGGCGGACTCGCTCGAACCCGACGGGCGCTTGATCATCCCGAAGTCGGCCATCGCATAGGTCAGCGCGCCGGACAGGAAGTCCAGGCGCCAGTACAGCTGGTCCTTGGGCAGGTCCGGCAGGCAGCGCGAGATCGCCCGCGCGAAGGCGCGCGGCACGTGGCCGTACTGGTCGGACAGGAACTTGCGCAGGCTGTCGTTCTTCTCGGCGTAGGCGCGGGCGATGACGCGGATGAAGGCGCCGCCGCCGTGGCGGTCCTGGGCCATGGCCAGGGCCGGCTCGACGAACGCCGCGAGCACCGCCTCCAAGTCGCAGGCGTCGTTGGCCATGGCGGCTTCCAGCCGGGCCACGCGCTGCGCGCTCATCTCGTCCATCCGGCGGCGGAATACCTCGTTGACGAGGTTTTCCTTGCTGCCGAAGTGGTAGTTGACCGCGGCGATGTTCACGTCCGCGCGGCTGGTCACCTGGCGCAGGGACGTGCCCGCGAAGCCGTGCTGGGCGAAGAGTTCCTCGGCGGCGCCGAGGATGCGGTCCTTGGTGGAGAAGGTGGTGGTCGCCACGGATCGTGCCCCGGCCATGAATCAAACGATTGTTTGATACTAGTCCGGTCTTCCCGGTGCGTCAACGCGTCCTGTCCAGTCGCCGAATCCCGTGCGCTCGGTTCCGCCCAGTTGCGGCTGGATGCGTTAGAATTACCGTAGCCATGTCGGCTAAACCCGCGTTCCCACGCGGGTTTTTCTGTTATCCTCGGGCGCTCGACCCCATCGGGGATGGGGATCGGCCGCCCGCCTATCCGGAGAGTTTTCCAATGGCGCTGGAGCGCACCCTGTCGATCGTCAAGCCCGATGCCGTCGCGAAGAACGTCATCGGCGAAATCTATTCGCGTTTCGAGAAGAACGGCCTGAAGGTCGTCGCCGCGAAGATGAAGCACCTCTCGAAGCAGGAAGCCGAAGGCTTCTACGCCGTCCACCGCGAACGCCCGTTCTTCGCCGCGCTGGTCGAGTTCATGAGCTCCGGCCCGGTGATGATCCAGGCGCTGGAAGGCGAGGGCGCGGTGCTGAAGAACCGCGAGCTGATGGGCGCGACCAACCCGAAGGACGCCGCGGCCGGCACCATCCGCGCCGATTTCGCCGACTCGATCGACGCCAACGCCGTGCACGGTTCCGACTCGCTGGAGAACGCCGCGATCGAGATCGCGTACTTCTTCCCGGCGACCGACGTCTACGCCCGCTGAGCCGATGATGGACCGGACGCGCGACATCGCGATCGAAGTCGTCCCCGACGCCGCAGCCGCGGCGCCGGGCACGGCCGCGGCGCGTGCGTCTGGCTCCGCCAACGCCGCGCCAGCCGCGGCGAGCGCGTCGTCCGCGTCGAAAGCCGCGGACGGCCGCACCAACATCTTCGACCTCGACCGCGCCGGCCTGGAGCGCTTCTTCGAGGAAGGCCTGGGCGAGAAGAAGTTCCGCGCCCAGCAGGTGATGAAGTGGATCCATCACCGTTACGCCACCGATTTCAACGACATGACCGACCTCGGCAAGGCGCTGCGCGCCAAGCTCGAGGAGCGCGCGGTGGTGCACGCGCCGACGGTCATGTACGACAAGGCGTCCACCGACGGCACGCACAAGTGGCTGCTGGGGATGGACCCCAAGAACGCGATCGAGACGGTCTACATCCCCGACAAGGGGCGCGGCACGCTGTGCGTGTCGTCGCAGGTGGGCTGCGCGCTCAACTGCACGTTCTGCTCGACCGCCACCCAGGGCTTCAACCGCAACCTGTCGACCGCCGAGATCATCGGCCAGGTCTGGGTTGCCGCGCGCCATCTCGGCAACGTCCCGCACCAGCAGCGCCGCCTCACCAACGTGGTGATGATGGGCATGGGCGAACCGCTCGCCAACTTCGACAACGTCGTGCGCGCGATGAGCATCATGCGCGACGACCTCGGCTACGGCCTGGCCAACAAGCGCGTGACGTTGTCGACCGCCGGCATGGTGCCGATGATCGACCGCCTCGCCGCCGAGAGCGACGTCTCGCTCGCGGTGTCGCTGCACGCGCCGTTCGACGAGCTGCGCGACACGCTGGTGCCGCTCAACAGGAAATACCCGATCGCCGAGCTGATGGACGCCTGCGTGCGCTACGCGTTGCGCAAGAAGGGCGAGTCCGTCACCTTCGAATACACGCTGATGAAGGGCGTCAACGACCAGCCCGAGCATGCGCGCGGCCTGGTGCAGCTGATGCGCGAATTCGACCGCCGCGTGCAGATGAAGGACGCGGCCAAGGTCAACCTCATTCCGTTCAATCCGTTCCCCGGCACGCGCTACGAGCGCCCGGGGGACGACGCGATCCGCGCGTTCCAGAAGCAGCTCAACAATGCCGGCATGATCGCGCCGGTGCGCCGCACCCGCGGCGACGACATCGATGCGGCCTGCGGCCAGCTCAAGGGCCAGGTGATGGATCGCACGCGTCGCCAGGCGGATTTCAAGCGCAGCCTGCTGCAGGGCGGGGGGGCATGAGGCTTCCGGCCGGGCGTGCTGCCGCGATGCGCACGATGCTGCGCGCGACCCTCGCGTGCGCCGCCGTCGCGGCCACGCTCGCCGGCTGCTCGCGCCTGACGTTCATCAAGCCGAGCACCGACCGCAACAGCTACACGCAGGTCGCGCCCGATTACGACGTGCGCGAGGACAAGGGCGAAGCCAGGCGCCTGCTGGCGCGCGAGCGCGCGTCCGCCGCGGCCGAAGCGCTGCGCGGCGGCGACCTCGCCCAGGCGACGCAGCTTGCGCAGAAGGCGCTGGAGGGCGATCGCTCGCTGGCGGCCGCGCACACCGTCCTCGCGATCGTCGCCGAACGCCAGGGACAGGCCGGGCAGGCCGGCGAGCACTACGCCGCCGCGGCGAAGCTCGCGCCGAACGAAGGCACCACGCTCAACAACTACGGCGCCTGGCTGTGCGGTGCCGGCAAGCCCGCCGAGTCGCTGCCGTACTTCGACCGGGCCCTGGCCGACCGCGGCTACCGGACACCGGCCGCGGCGCTCGCCAATGCCGGTACCTGCGGGTTGCGGGCCGGGCAGGCGGCCCGCGCGGAGCGCGACCTGCGCAATGCGCTCGCGCTGGACCCGCGCGAAGCCACCGCGCTCGCCGGGATGGCGCGCCTCGAATACGGCGCCGGCGACTACCTGCAGGCCCGCGCGTTTTCCGAACGGCGACTGTCGGCCGCGGCGGCAACACCCGAAGTCCTGCAACTGGCGTCACAAATCGAGCAGAAACTCGGCGACGCAGCCGCGTCCGCCCGCTATGTTCAACGGATGAGGGACGAATTCCCTCAATCGCAGCAGGCTCCCCGGGGGGGTGAGAGTCAGCCATGATCGAGAACACCCACGAATCCGGCGCCCTGCACGCCGGGCATCCCCATGAGGGGGTCGGCCGTCGCCTGCGCGATGCGCGCGAGGCAGCGGGCCTGACCCTGGCCGAGGTCTCCTCGCGCCTGAAGATGCCGCTGCGGGTCGTGCAGTCCCTGGAAGCCGAAGACTGGTCGCGCCTTGGCGCGCCTGTGTTCGTGCGCGGCCAGCTGCGCAGCTACGCGCGCCTGCTCGGCATCGACGCGACGCCGGTCGAAGCCGCCGCCGGCGTCTCCGTCGTCGAGCCGCCCGTCCTGGTGCCGCGCACCTACACCTCACCGCTGCAGCGCTTCGCCGAGCATGCCGCGCGTCGTGCGGTGTACATCGTCATGACCGTCGCGATCGCGATCCCGGTATGGCTCGCGACGCGGCCGCAAATGGATCTCGCCGCCGGCGATGCCGCGCCGCTCGACGCGCCCGCGTCGTCGCATCCGGTCCACGCCGCGACCCGCCGCCTGCCGGTCCGCCAGGCCGCGTCGGGCACGGCCGGCGACGGCCCGCATCCGCTGGTCGCCTCCATCGCCGCGTTGCCGCCCCGCGAGGCGCCGGCCCTGGCGCTGCAGTTCGAGGGCGACAGCTGGGCGCAGGTGATCGCTCCGGACGGCCAGCTCGTCGAGCAGGCCCTGATGCATGCCGGCGACCGCCGCAGCTACGCGGCGGGCGAGGTCGGGGCCGTGGTGCTCGGCAATGCGGGCGCGGTACGCGTCAGCAGCCGCGGCCGCGAGGCCGACCTGGCGCCCTATCTCCGCGCGAACGTCGCGCGCTTTACGGTATCCTCTGACGGTTCCCTCGCGCCTGCCGCCGACTGACGACTCGCGGCCGCGAGTCCCGTCCTACCCCCCAATGGCGGCTGCATGGCAATCGACGATCTTCTCGACGAACACGAACAGGGCGAACGCGTCCGCGGCTGGCTGCGCGAGAACGGCGGCGGCCTCCTGACCGGAATCCTGCTGGGCCTGGCGCTGATCCTCGGCTGGCAGTGGTGGACGCAGCAGCGTTCGCACAAGCAGTTGCAGGCCGGCGACGATTACCAGGCCGCGATCGATGCGCTGCAGGCGAAGAAGCCCGACGTCGCGCGCCCGCACCTGGCGGCTTTGCCGAGCGGCGCGTACGCGACCCTGGGCGCGCTCGCGATGGCGAGCTCGCAGCTCGAGGCCGGCAAGCGCGACGACGCGATCGCCACGCTGCGCGCGGTCAAGGCAAGCGATCCCGAGCTTGCCGGCGTGGTCCGCCAGCGCCTCGCGCGCCTGCTGCTCGATGCGGGCAAGCCGAAGGACGCGATGGCGATGCTCGCCAGCGACAAGGACGCGCCGATGGCCGCCGCGATCCGTGGCGACGCCTACGTCGCGCTGGGCCAGCTGCCTGAAGCACGCACCGCTTATGGGCAGGCGCTGTCCGGCCTTGCGGTTGGTTCGCCGCTGCGCAACCTGGTCGAGATCAAGCTCACCGATGCAGGCGGCACGCCGCCGAACGACGGAGCGCGCGGCTGATGGCCCGCACGCACGAGGTTCGCAACGCGCGCGCGCGCGCCGGGTTCGTCCTGCTGCTCGCCGGCGTGGTCGCGCTGGCCGGCTGCAGCTCGGTGAAGCACCTGTTCACCACCAAGAAGGCGCTGGCGCTCAAGCCGGCGGAGCTGACCGAGTTCACGCCGACCGCCAAGGCCGAGCGCGTGTGGTCGACGTCCGTGGGCGATGGCGAAGGCCATCTCGGCGCGCGCCAGGGTCCGACCGTCGCCGACGGCCGTGTCTATGCCGCCGGCAGCGAAGGCGTCGGCGCGTGGGACCTGCAGACCGGCAAGAAGGTCTGGTTCCATGAAGACAAGAAGGAAAAGAAGGACAAGGACTCGGAAGCGCAGCGCCTCGGCATTTCCAGCAGCCCCGGCGTGGGCGACGGCCTGCTCGTGGTCGGCGGGCTGGAAGGCGACGTGCTCGCGCTCGACGCCGCCACCGGCGAGATGAAGTGGAAGGCCAAGGTCGGCACCGAAGTGCTTGCCGCGCCCGCGATCGGGCAGGGCACGGTGCTGGTGCGTTCGATCGACGGCCGCGTCACTGCGTTCGACGCCTCGAACGGTGACCGCCGCTGGTTCTGGACGAAGGAGACGCCGGCGCTGACCGTGCGCGGCAACAGTTCGCCGCTGCTCGTTCCGGGCGCCGTGTTCATCGGCAACGACGACGGCACGCTTTCCGCGATCGCGCTCGCGACCGGCCGGCTGTTGTGGGAACAGGTGGTCTCGCCGGGCGAAGGCCGCAGCGAGCTCGACCGCATGTCGGACGTCGACGGCACGCCGGTGCTCGACGACACCACGCTCTACGTCACCAGCTTCAAGGGCCAGACGCTCGCGATCGATGGCCCCAGCGGCCGCCCGATGTGGTCGCACGATGCCGGCGGCCAGGGCGCCGTGGCGGTAGCGCCCGACAGCGTGCTGGTCAGCGATCCGCACGGCACGGTCTGGGCGCTCGCCAAGGCCGACGGCAGCGCGCTGTGGCAGCAGCCCGCGCTCGCGCGCCGCAACCTGAGCGCGGTGGCGGTGCAGGGCAACTACGCGGTCGTGGGCGACATCGAAGGCTACCTGCACTGGATGCGCCTGCAGGACGGCGCGTTCGCCGCGCGCGCGCGCGCCGGCAGCGATCCGATCCGCGGCCGTCCCGTGGTCGCCGACGGCCTGCTGGTCGTCGAAGGCACGGGCGGCGAACTGAGCGCCTGGCGCATTTCGCCCTGACCTCGACATGCTCCCCCTCGTCGCCCTTGTCGGCCGCCCGAACGTCGGCAAGTCGACGCTGTTCAATGCGCTGACGCGCACCCGCGATGCCCTGGTGCACGATGCGCCAGGCGTCACCCGCGATCGCAACTACGGCGTCTGCCGCCTCGACGAGGCGCGGCCGTTCGTGGTCGTGGACACCGGCGGCATCGCCGGCATCGAGGAGGGGCTGGCCGGCGCCACCGCGCGCCAGTCGCGCGCCGCGGCGGAAGAAGCCGACCTGATCCTGTTCATCGTCGATGGGCGCGAAGGCGCTTCGTCGCTCGACGACGAGATCCTCGCGTGGCTGCGGCGTTCGGCACAGCAGGTGTTCCTGGTCGTCAACAAGGTCGACGGCCTCGACGCGCAGGCCGCGCGCAACGAATTCGCGCGCTACGGCTTCCGCGACGTCATCGGCATTTCCGCCGCGCACCGGCAGGGCATCGACGAGCTGCTGCAGCGCGTGCAGGCGGCGCTGCCGGACAGCGGCGACGCCGAGGTCCCGGACAACGATCCCGACCGCATCCGCATCGCCTTCGTCGGCCGCCCGAACGTCGGCAAGTCGACGCTGGTCAACCGCATCCTCGGCGAGGAGCGGATGATCGCCTCCGACGTGCCGGGCACGACCCGCGATTCGATCGCCGCCGACATCGAACGCGACGGCCGCAAGTACCGGCTGGTGGACACCGCCGGCCTGCGCCGCAAGTCGAAGGTGGAAGAGGTCGTCGAGAAGTTCTCGATCGTGAAGACGCTGCAGGCCATCGAGCAGTGCCAGGTCGCGGTGATCATGCTCGACGCCGGCGAAGGCGTGACCGAACAGGATGCGAGCGTGCTCGGCGCCGTGCTCGACGCGGGGCGCGCGCTGGTCGTGGCAGTCAACAAGTGGGACGGGCAGAGCGACTACCAGCGCCGGCAGACCGAATCGCTGCTGGCCCGCAAGCTTTCGTTCGTGGAATGGGCCGAGTCGGTGCGGATCTCCGCGCTGCATGGCTCCGGCTTGCGCGAACTGTTCCGTGCCGTGCATCGCGCGCATGCTTCGGCGACGCGCAGCTTCGGCACCTCCGAGGTGACCAGGACGCTCGAGACCGCGATCGAGGCGCATCCGCCGCCTGTCGTGCGCGGCCATGCGCCGAAGCTGCGCTTCGCGCATCCCGGCGGCGAGAATCCGCCGACGTTCGTCGTGCACGGCAACCGCCTGTCCGCGCTGCCCGAGTCGTACCGGCGCTATCTCGAGAACTATTTCCGCAAGCGCTTCAAGCTGGTGGGCACGCCGGTGCGCTTCGTGTTCAAGGAAGGCGACAACCCGTACAAGGACAAGAAGAACGTCCTTACCGGGCGCCAGGTGGCGAAGAAGAAGCGCCTGATCCGGCACGCCAAGCGCGGCAAGTGAACGCCGTCGCGGGCACGACGCTGGGCATCCTCGCCGGCGGCCGCGCCACCCGCCTGGGCGGCCGCGACAAGGCCTGGCTGGAACGCGACGGCACGCCGCTCGTCGTCGCGCTGGCGCGACGCTTCGCGCCGCACACCGACGCCGTCCTTGTCGGCGCGAACTCCGGTTCCGGGCGTTACGCGGCGCATGGATTGCCGGTGGTCGGCGACCGCGTCGCCGACGCCGGGCCGCTGGGTGGCCTCGACGCGCTGGCGGCGGCTTGCGCCACGCCATGGCTGCTCACCTTGCCCGTGGACCTGGTCGCGATCGACGACCGCCTGCTGCGCAACTTGCGCGCTGCAGGCGAGGCGGGCGCCTGGGCCGAGGACGACGACGGTCCGCAGCCGCTGGTTGCGCTGTGGCGCGTCGCGGCCCTGCGCGCGGCGTTGGCGCCGGCGCTGGCCTCGGGCGATCATGCGGTCCATGCCTTGCAGTCGCGCCTGGGCATGGCGCGCGTGCGCTTCGCCGGCGCGCGCTTCGGCAACCTCAACACGCCAGGCGACCTCGCCGCCGCGGGCATCGCGCCCTGATCCCTGCCACTGATCCCGGACACCGACGCATGCCGCAGGACTTCCCGTTCCCGACCCGCATCGCCTTCGAGGAAGCGCTCGCGATCATCGAGCGTGTCGCGGATGCGAGGCGCATGCCGGTGGAGCGGGTCGCGTTGCATCGCGCGCACGGCGCGATCCTCGCCCGCGACCTGGTGGCCGGGGTCGCGCAGCCACCGTTCGACAACTCGGCGATGGACGGCTTCGCGCTGCGCCACGCCGACCTGCATGGCGAAGGCACGACGCTACGCCTGGTGGGCGAGCAGTTCGCGGGCCGCGCCCTGGATCTCGCCGTAGGCGCGGGCGAGTGCGTGCGCATCACGACCGGCGCGCCGCTGCCCGCGGGCGCCGACACGGTAGTGATGAAGGAAAACACGCGAATCGAGCCGGCCGGCTTCGAGCACGCCTCCGGGGGGCATGCCATCGCTCCAGGGCGAGGCGACATCGTCGCCATCCTCGTGCCGCCGTCGCCCGGCCAGCATGTCCGCCGCGCCGGCGAAGACACGCGCGTCGGCGATACGGTGCTCGCGGCTGGCGTGCCGCTTTCGCCATCGCGCCTCGCGCTGGCCGCATCGCAGGGGTTGGCGGAACTCGAAGTCGCGCGCAGGCCGACGGTGGCGGTGTTCACCACCGGCGACGAACTGGTCGAACCGGGCATGCCGCTCGCGCCCGGGCAGCTCTACAACTCCAACCGCGAGCAGCTGATGGGCCTGTTGCGCGCCGACGGCCTGGACCCGGTGGCGTGGCCCACGCTGCCGGATGATCCCGCGCGGATCGAGTCCGCGCTCGTCCATGCAGGCCACGCCTTCGACGTCGTGCTGACCTGCGGCGCCGTATCGGCGGGCGAGAAGGACCATCTTCCGGCGCTGCTGCAGGCGCAGGGCGACGTGCACTTCTGGAAGGTGCGGATGCGGCCCGGGATGCCCGTGCTGTTCGCCGGCGGCGGAACGCTCGGCGACGCGCTGTTCCTTTGCCTGCCCGGCAATCCGGTGTCGGTGCTTGCGACCTACCTCGCGCTTGCGCGTCCGCTCCTCGACCGCCTGCAGGGCAGGGCGATACCGAGGCCGCGCTGGCGGGCGCGGCTTGCGGCGCCCTGGCGCAAGGCGCACGACCGCCTGGAATTCCTGCGCGGGCGCCTGCACCAGGCCGATGACGGCCGCCTGGAGGTCGAGCCGAACCCCGCCGACGGTTCGCACCGCATGCGCGCGGCGGCCGATTCGGACGTGCTCATCATGCTGGCCGAGGGCGCGCGCGACTATCCGGCGGGCGCGCCGGTGGACATCCTCCCGTACGCGGAACGCGGATAATCGGGGCATGGATCCCCAGGCCCGGCAGGTTCCCGAAGTCGATGCGGCCACCGCGCACGCGCGGCAGCGCGCCGGCGCATTGCTGGTCGACGTGCGCGCCGCGCACGAGCGCGCGCTCGGCATGGCCGAAGGCGCGCTGGGCGCGGCGCGCGAAGCGCTGGAAGCCGAGCCCGGCGCGTTCCTGCCGCCAGCCGGCGCCGGCACCGAGATCCTGCTGATCTGCCAGGGCGGCCGCCGTTCGATGCTGGCGGCGCAAGCGTTGCAGGCGCGCGGCTATCGCAACATCGCCTCGGTGGCCGGCGGCACCACGGCCTGGGCCGACGCCGGCCTGCCGATGACGCGTGCCGATGCCGACGACGATTTCCTCGACCGTTATTCGCGCCACCTGCGCTTGCCGGAAGTCGGACTCGAAGGGCAGCAGCGGCTGGCGAAGACGACGATGTTGCTGCTCGGCGCGGGCGGCCTCGGTTCGCCCGCCGCGCTGTACCTCGCGGCCGCGGGCGTCGGCACGCTGCGCATCGCCGACGACGACGTGGTCGAGCGCAGCAACCTGCAGCGCCAGGTGCTCCACGCCGAGGACCGCATCGGCATGCCGAAGGTCGCGTCCGCCGCCGCGACGCTTGCGGCGCTCAATCCGCGCGTGCGCGTCGAAGCGATCGCCGAACGCGTCGACAGCGGCAACGTCGAGCGCCTGCTCGAAGGCGTGGACGTGGTCGTCGACGGCGCCGACAACTTCCCGGTGCGCTACCTGCTCAACGATGCCTGCGTGAAACTCGGCAAGCCGCTGGTCTACGGCGCCGTGCATCGCTTCGAAGGCCAGGTGTCGGTGTTCGACGCGGGCCGCGCGCGTGGCGTGCGGCCGTGTTACCGCTGCCTGTTCCCGGAACCGCCGGCGGCGGCGGACGCGCCCAACTGCAGCGAAGCCGGCGTCCTCGGCGTGTTGCCCGGCATCGTCGGCCTGTTGCAGGCGGCGGAAGCGATCAAGCTGGCGCTGGGGATCGGCGAACCGCTCGCCGGCCGGCTCCTGCATTTCGATGCGCTCGCGATGCGCTTCCGCGAAACGCGGCTATCGCCGGATCCGCACTGCGTCGTGTGCGCGCCCGGCGTGCCGTTTCCCGGCTACATCGACTACGCGCGGTTCTGCAGCCGCTGAGCCGGGGCATGTCGCCCTGGTTCAACCGCCGGCGGCAGCTTCGGGCTTGCGCCGCGGCCGCGACTTCGAGCGCGGATCGATCTGCACGCCCAGCACCGTGTTGCAGTGGATGCAGCTGTAGCTGAGGATCCGCGCCTTGCTGTCCCCGTCGACGACACCGACCACCTGTTCGACGTTGACGTGCAACACGCGGTGGCCGCACTTCGGGCATTGCCCCTGGATCGCCATGCTCGTTTCCCCTTTGCGTCGTGCTCAGTCGCGCCTGCTGCGCTCGAATGCGGCCAGTTGTTCCGGCGTCGCCTCGCGCTGGTGCCGTGCCTTCCACGCGCCGAACGGCTCGCCGTAGACCGCCGCGCGCGCTTCCTCGCGATCCATGGCGATGCCACGTTCGGCCGCGGCTTCGCGGTACCAGTCGGCGAGGCAGTTGCGGCAGAAGCCGGCCAGGATCATCAGGTCGATGTTCTGCACATCGGGCCGCGCCTCGAGGAGGTGGCGGCGCAGGCGCCGGAACACGGCGGCTTCGATGTGCGTGGTCTCGGCGTCCGGATTGGTCATGTCGTCGTCGCGATCCATGGGCCCGCGGTTCGCAGGCCTGCCGTGAGTAGGCCTGCTGTTCGTAGGCGATAATGCCTGTTCCCGACTGTAGCGCAGCCCCCGGCCCACCGCATGACCGCCCACGACGAACAGGCACGCCCGCAGGCCCGCATCCTCGACGGCCGGCGCATCGCCGAGGACCTGCTCGACACGCTGCGGGCCCGGGTCGAGGCGCGGGTGGCCGCCGGCAAGCCGCGGCCGGGCCTGGCCGTGGTGCTGGTGGGCGGCGATCCGGCGTCGACGGTCTATGTGCGCAACAAGCGCCGTGCCGCGGAGAAAGTCGGCATCCAGGCCCATGATTTCGACCTGCCGGCCGGCACCGGCGAGGCCGAGTTGCTGGCGCTCATCGACCGACTCAACGCCGATCCCGCGATCCACGGCATCCTCGTCCAGCTGCCCTTGCCGGGCATTCCCGATGCGAGCCGCCTGATCCACCGCATCGATCCGCGCAAGGACGTCGACGGCTTCCATCCCGAGAATGTCGGCCACCTGGCCCTGCGCCAGTTCGGCCTGCGCCCGTGCACGCCCCGCGGCATCACCACGCTGCTGGCCTACACCGACCGGCCCGTGCGCGGGCAGAGCGCCACCATCGTCGGCGTCAGCAACCACGTCGGCCGGCCGATGGCGCTGGAGCTGCTGATCGCCGGCTGCACGACCACCAGCTGCCACAAGTTCACGCCGCCGGAGGTGCTCGAGGCCGCCGTGCGCGGCGCCGACATCCTGGTGGTGGCGGTGGGCCGCCCGCAGCTGATCCCGGGCGAATGGGTCAAGCCGGGCGCCGTCGTCATCGACGTCGGCATCAACCGCCTCGACGACGGGCGCCTGGTGGGGGACGTGGGTTTCGAGGCCGCCGCCCGCCGCGCCAGCTGGATCACGCCGGTGCCCGGCGGGGTGGGGCCGATGACCGTGGCGACGCTGATGCAGAACACGCTGGAAGCGGCCGAGGCCTCCGACGCGGTAGAATGACGCGCTTCATCCTCTCCCGGGACCGGCCATGCTCCGCATCCAGGCTGAAGCGCTCACCTACGACGATGTTTCCCTCGTCCCCGCGCACTCCACCGTCCTGCCGCGCGACGTTTCGCTCGCGACGCGGCTGACCCGCGGGCTGCGGCTCAACCTGCCGCTCGTCGCGGCCGCGATGGACACGGTCACCGAAGCGCGCCTCGCGATCGCGATGGCGCAGCTCGGCGGCATCGGCATCCTCCACAAGAACATGAGCGCCGAGCGCCAGGCAGCCGAAGTCGCGCGGGTCAAGAGCTTCGAGGCGGGCGTGATCAAGGACCCGTTCACCGTCGGTCCCGAGACCACGATCGGCGAAGTGCTCAAGCTCACCCGCGCGCGCAACATCTCGGGCGTGCCGGTGGTCGATGGCGACGGCCACCTGGTCGGTATCGTCACCGGCCGCGACATGCGCTTCGAGAAGAAGCTCGACGATCCGGTGCGCCACATCATGACCAAGCGCGAGAAGCTGGTCACGGTGAAGGAAGGCGCGTCCGACGACGAAGTACTCGGGCTGCTGCACCGGCACCGCATCGAGAAGGTGCTGGTGGTCAATGACGGCTTCGAGCTGCGCGGGCTGATCACCGTCAAGGACATCCAGAAGAAGCAGGACAACCCGAACGCCGCCTACGACACGCACGAGCGCCTGCTGGCCGGCGCCGCGGTCGGCGTCGGCGGCGATACCGAGCAGCGCATCGAGGCGCTCGCCGCCGCCGGCGTGGACGTGGTCGTCGTCGACACCGCGCACGGCCATTCGCAGGGCGTGCTCGATCGCGTCGCGTGGGTCAAGAAGCGCTTCCCGCAACTGCAGGTGATCGCCGGAAACATCGTCACCGGCGACGCCGCGCTGGCACTGATGGACGCGGGCGCGGACGCGGTGAAGGTCGGCGTCGGCCCGGGCTCGATCTGCACCACGCGCATCGTGGCCGGCGTCGGCGTGCCGCAGGTCACCGCGATCTCGATGGTCGCCGAGGCGCTGCAGGACCGCATCCCGCTGATCGACGACGGCGGCATCCGCTATTCGGGCGACATCGGCAAGGCGATCGTCGCCGGCGCATCCACCGTCATGGTCGGCGGCCTGTTTGCAGGCACCGAGGAATCGCCGGGCGAAACCGAGCTGTTCCAGGGCCGCAGCTACAAGAGCTACCGCGGCATGGGCTCGCTCGGCGCGATGGAGAAGGGGTCGAAGGACCGCTATTTCCAGGACTCCGCCGATGCCGACAAGCTCGTGCCCGAAGGCATCGAGGGCCGCGTGCCGTACCGCGGCCCGCTCGGTGGCGTCGTCCACCAGCTCGCCGGCGGACTGCGTGCGACCATGGGTTACGTCGGCTGCGCGGACATCGAGCAGATGCGCAGCAAGCCGTCGTTCGTCAAGGTGACCGCCGCGGGCACGCGCGAGAGCCACGTGCACGACGTGCAGATCACCAAGGAACCGCCGAATTACCGCGCGAGTTGACAAGGCCCCCATGACCGACCTGCATAGCGACCGGATCCTCATCCTCGATTTCGGCGCGCAGTACACGCAGCTGATCGCGCGCCGCATCCGCGAGCTCGGCGTCTATTGCGAGATCTGGGCCTGGGACCACGACCCCGCGGAGATCGCGGCCTTCGGCGCGAAGGGCATCATCCTGTCCGGCGGTCCCGAGTCCACCACGTTGCCGGGCGCGCCGCGCGCGCCGCAGCAGGTGTTCGACTCGGGACTTCCGCTGCTGGGCATCTGCTATGGCCTGCAGACGATGGCGCTGCAGCTCGGCGGCGCAACCGAGGCCGCGGACCAGCGCGAGTTCGGCCATGCCACCGTCGAGCTCGTCGCGCAGGACACGCTGTTCGAAGGGCTGAAGGATCATCCGGGCTCGCCACCGAAGCTCGACGTATGGATGAGCCACGGCGACCACGTGTCGGTCGCGCCCCCGGGCTTCACCGTCACCGCGCGCACCGAGCGCATTCCCGTCGCGGCGATGGCGAACGAAGCGAAGCGCTGGTACGGCGTGCAGTTCCATCCCGAAGTCACGCACACGAAGTCGGGCCAGGCGCTGCTGCGCCGCTTCGTCGTCGACATCTGCGGCTGCGAAACGCTGTGGACGCCCGAGCACATCATCGAGGACCAGATCGCGCGCGTGCGCGCGAAGGTCGGCAGCGACGAGGTGATCCTCGGCTTGTCCGGCGGCGTGGATTCCTCCGTCGTGGCCGCGCTGCTGCACCGCGCGATCGGCGACCAGCTGACCTGCGTGTTCGTGGACACCGGCCTGCTGCGCTGGCAGGAAGGCGACCAGGTGATGGCGATGTTCGCCGCCGAGGCCGACAAGGGCGGCATGGGCGTGCGCGTGGTCCGTGTCGACGCCGCCGACCGCTATTTCAAGGCGCTCGAAGGCGTCGCCGACCCCGAAGCCAAGCGCAAGGTCATCGGCAACCTGTTCATCGAGATCTTCGACGAGGAAGCCGCGAAACTGTCGAACGCGAAATGGCTGGCGCAAGGCACGATCTACCCCGACGTGATCGAGTCGGCCGGCAGCAAGACCGGCAAGGCCCACGTCATCAAGAGCCACCACAACGTCGGTGGGTTGCCCGAGGACATGAAGCTCGGCCTCGTCGAGCCGCTCCGCGAGTTGTTCAAGGACGAAGTGCGACGCCTGGGCGTCGAGCTCGGCCTGCCGCACGCGATGGTCTACCGCCATCCGTTCCCGGGCCCGGGCCTGGGCGTGCGCATCCTCGGCGAGGTGAAGCGCGAATACGCCGA
>DATJDY010000328.1:0-10977 GCA_035497155.1 Luteimonas sp. | reverse complement strand
CCGGCGTGACCGGCGGCGACGCGGATTCCCGGAGCATCCGCGAGATGGAGCGGCAGGAGCGCGAATTGTGGCGCGCTGCCGATGTCGTCCTCTATCCCTCCGAGGACGAGGCCGCGCGCGTGCGGGAGCTGGAGCCGGGCGTGGATGCGCGCGCGATCACCGCCTACGCGTACGAGCGTTTCGTCAGCGATGCCGTGCCGGAATCGCGCGAAGGGATTCTCTTCGTCGCCGGATTCGCGCATCCCCCGAACGTGGATGCCGCCGCATGGCTGGTGCGCGACATCATGCCGCTGGTCTGGCGGGAGGAACCGGGCGCGCGGCTCACGCTCGTCGGCGCCAATCCGACCGCGGACGTGCTCGCGCTGGCCGGCGCGCAGGTGGAGGTGACCGGTTTCGTGAGCGATGCCGAACTCGAGCGGCGTTACGCGTCTGCGCGCGTCGCGGTCGTGCCGCTGCGCTTCGGCGCGGGGGTCAAGAGCAAGGTCGTCGAGGCGCTGCAGCAGGGCCTGCCGCTGGTCACCACGTCGACCGGTGCGCAGGGCCTCGACGGGCTGGCCGATGTCGCCCGGGTCGCCGACGATCCGGCGCGGATCGCGGCGGGGATCGTGGCGCTGTTGCGCGATGATGCGGCCTGGCGCCGGGCATCGGCGCTCGGCGCGCGCTATGCCGCGGCGCGGTTTTCCCCTGCCGCGATGGGCGCGGCGCTGCTGGATGCGTGCGGCTTGCCGCAACGGGAGGAGGGACGATGATCGTTCGCGCGCGCGCGCCGCTCAGGCTGGGCCTGGCCGGTGGCGGGACCGACGTGGCGCCGTTCTGCGACCAGCACGGCGGCTTCGTGATGAACGCGGCGATCGACAAGTTCGCCTATGCGATCGTCGATGCTTCGCCCTCCGGGCAGGTGGAATTCCACGCGCTCGACCATGGCGAGGCCGCCGCCTTCGCGCCCGGCGCGGTCGTCGCGGGCGACGGCAAGCTGCGCCTGCTCGCAGGCGCGTACCAGCGGGTCTGCCGCGATTTCCTCGACGGCAGGCAGCCCGCGCTGCGGATCAGGACGTTTTCCGACGCGCCGCCGGGCTCCGGGCTCGGCTCGTCCTCGACGCTGGTCGTGGCGTTGCTCACCGCGCTGGCGGAATACTTTTCGCTCGCGCTCGGCGAATACGAGGTCGCCCACCTCGCGTACTGCATCGAGCGCCAGGACCTCGCGATGGCCGGCGGCAAGCAGGACCAGTACGCCGCGGCCTTCGGCGGCTTCAACTTCATGGAATTCCATGCCGGCGACCGCGTCATCGTCAACCCGCTGCGGATCAAGGACTGGGTGCTGGCGGAACTCGAGGCGTCGCTGCTGCTGTACTTCACCGGCGTTTCGCGCGAATCCGCGCGCATCATCGACGAGCAGGCGAGGAACGCGGCCGAAGGCTCGCGCGATCCGCTCGAGGCGATGCATGCGCTCAAGCGCGAGGCGGTGCTGATGAAGGAAGCGCTGCTCAAGGGCGACCTGGGCGCGTTCGCGGAGACCATGCAGTCCGGGTGGGTCGCGAAGAAACGCATGGCCAGCAGCATCAGCAACCCGGCGATCGATGCGCTGGAGGCGGTCGCCGTCGCCAACGGGGCGCGGGCGACCAAGGTCTCCGGCGCCGGCGGCGGCGGGTTCATGATGTTCGTCTGCGATCCGGCCGACCGCGTGCGCCTTTCGCGCGCGCTTTCCGGGCAGGGCGGAAGCCTGCTCGATTTCCATTTCAACCCGCAGGGCGCAGTCGCCTGGAGGACCGCATGACGCAGGAGTTCATCTCCGCCGAATTCGCCAAGACCCTCGAGAACTTCAGGGCGATGCAGGCCGATGCGCGGATGCACGCGGACATCGCCGGGGCGGTGGAGCTGTGCACGCGCGCGCTGCGCGACGGCGGCAAGGTGATGTTCGCCGGCAACGGCGGCAGCGCCGCCGATGCGCAGCACTGGGCCGGCGAGCTGGTGAGCCGGTTCTACTACGATCGCCCGGGGCTGGCGGCGATCGCCCTCACGACGGACAGCAGCATCCTCACCGCCATCGGCAACGATTACGGTTACGACTACACGTTCGCGCGCCAGGTGGAGGCGCTCGGGCGCGCCGGCGACGTGTTCGTCGCGATTTCCACTTCCGGCAACTCGCCCAACATCGTGCGTGCGGCGGAGGCGGCGCGCGCACGCGGTGTCCACGTCGTCGGCTTCACCGGCGCGGCGGGCGGGAAGCTCGCGCCACTGTCGGACATCTGTTTCCGGGTGCCCTCGGTCGAGACGCCGCGCATCCAGGAAGGACACGAATTCCTCGGTCACCTGCTGTGCGCGCTGGTCGAGGCAGGGATGCATCCGCGCGATGGAGGTTGAAGCGGCGGCCGGAGAGGCGATCGTCCTGGTCGGCGGACTGGGCACGCGCCTGCGGCCGCTGGTCAGCGATGTCCCCAAGCCCCTGGCGCCGGTCGCAGGCAGGCCCTTCCTGGCCTGGGTGCTCGAGCACCTCGCGGAGGCGGGCGTGCGCCGCGCGATCCTGGCCACCGGCTACATGGCGGGCGCCGTGCAGTCGGCGATCGGTACCGAATGGCATGGCATGGCCGTCGACTATTCGATCGAGGACGCGCCGCTGGGGACCGGCGGCGCGGTGCGCAAGGCGCGCGCGATGCTGCGCGGCGACGGCGTCCACGTGTTGAACGGCGATACCTTCCTGCGCTATTCGCCGGCGGCGCTCGCCGCGGCGACGATCCGCAACGGCGCCGGCATCGGCGTCGCGCTGGCCGAAGTGGACGACGTATCGCGCTACGGGGCGGTCGAGCGCGACGGCGATACCATCGTCCGCTTCTCGGAGAAAGGACGCCACGGCGCGGGATGGATCAACGCGGGTTGCTATTTCCTCCCCCTGGGAACGCTCGCCGCGTTGCCGGACGCGGATGCCTTCTCGCTCGAGGCCGAGGTCGTCGCGCCGCTCGCCGCCGCGGGCCGCGCGATCGGCTACGACGGGACGCGGGGCTTCATCGACATCGGCGTGCCCGAGGATTACCAGCGCGCGCAGTCGCTGTTCGGCGGGCAGGCGTGATGGAAGCCGTCGCGCACTTCGTGGATCCCGGTGCGCGGCGCCTGCTGGAAGGACACCCTGCGCCGCGCGCCGCGCTGTTCCTCGACCGGGACGGGATCGTCAACGCCGACCACGGCTACGTCCACACCGAAGCGCGCACGGACTGGATCCCCGGCATCTTCGAACTCGTGGCCGCGGCCTGGGCCGCGGGGCGCCTGCCCATCGTCGTGACCAACCAGGCGGGCATCGCGCGCGGTTATTACGACGAAGCCGCGTTCCTCGACTACACGCGCTGGGTCCATGCGACGTTCGCGGCGCGCGGCGCGCCGCTGCTCGCGACGTTCTTCTGCCCGCATCACCCCGTGCACGGCATCGGCCCCTACCTGCGCGCCTGCGACTGCCGCAAGCCGGCGCCGGGCATGTTGCTGGCGGCATGCGCGATGTTCGACATCGCGCCGGAGCGATCGTTGCTGCTGGGCGACAAGGCTTCGGATGCCGCCGCCGGAAGTGCCGCCGGCCTCCTGGAAACCAGCCTCGTCGCCCCCGGCGAAGCGCTTCCGTCTCCCAGCGATCTTTTCGGCGGAGGACTGCCTTGAGCGCAACGCGCGTGCCATGCCCGATCTGCAAGCGTGGATCGAGCGAAGCCTATTCGGTGATCGACGGCCATCCCTACTACGCGTGCGAGGCCTGCGGCAGCATCCATGTGTCGCCCGCGCTCCTGGACGCGATCGACGCCGGCAACGCGCCGGTCGGCGAGTACGTCGAGGACTACTGGGAACAGGAGCGCGTCGGCGCCGAGGAGCGCGCTGCCGGCGTCTCCCTGTGCCGGGCGGGCGAGGCGATCCTGTATTGCCGGCGGCCGGTGCAGCGCTTCCTGGACGTCGGCGCCGGGCCCGGCTTCCTGCTGCGCAACCTGGAGTCCCTGCTGGATCCGCAGGGCGATACCTTCCACGGCATCGAGAAATTCCCGCCGGCGTATGCCGCAAGGACGCGCAACTACCACGAGGGCGGGATCGAAGACCTTGCCGGAACGAAGTTCGACGCGGGCGTGTGCATCGAGGTGGTCGAACACCTGACGCCGCGGATGTTCGACGGCATCGCGGCAGGGCTGGCGCGCGTCAGTGCGCCGGGCGCCTTCTGGCTCTTCAACACCGGCATGCCCGACTACGTGCGCAACGAGGACCCCGGCTACCTGGATCCGGTCCGGCGCGGCCACATCGTGAGCTATTCCCTGGAAGCCGCCGCCATGATCATGGAGCCCCACGGTTTCCACGTCGGCCGGCTCCCCGGCAAGTCGTTCGCGTTCTTCGCGGAGTACCAGCCGGAGGCGGCGATCGATTTCGACGAGAGGATCTACCGTGCGCTGGAAGCGAATTCGGCGCTCCTGCAACGGCACGGACTGCTCTACCACGCCGCGTTCGAGTCGGCGCGTTCGTACCTGTACTATGCGGGCTACCTCGAGCGCACGGCATGGGCCTTGTCGCTCCAGGCCGCCGCCGAGCCGACGCGCCGATCCGGAGCCGAGCCATGAAGGACCATGGGCCCCTGGCCCCGCCCGTGCAGTACACGATCCAGGCGTACCTCGCGCGCCGGCGCGACAACTTCCTGCTGCTGCGCATCGTCGCGGCCTTGATGGTGATCTACGGGCACAGCTTCCCGCTGACCCGCGACACCGGCACCACGGACATCTTCCTCCGCCACCACTGGCCGATGTACAGCGGCGACATCGCGGTGGCGATGTTCTTCGTGATCAGCGGGTTCATGGTGTCCGGCAGCTACCTCGCGCGCCACGACCTGCTCGACTTCGCGAAGGCGCGCCTGCTGCGCATCGTGCCGGCGTTCGCGCTGGTGCTCGTGCTGTGCGCCGTGGTGGTCGGGCCGGTGATGACGACCCTGGCCCCCGGCGACTATTTCCGCGACCCGGCGGTCCCGGCCTACGTCTTCAAGAACCTGCATTTCAGCTCGGACATGGCCTGGCAGCTGCCGGGCGTGTTCCAGGGCAACGTGCGCGATGCGATCAACGGTTCGATCTGGACCCTGCCCGCGGAAATGCGCATGTACCTGCTGACCGCCGCGCTGGGTGCGTTCGGCCTGCTCGCGCACCGCTGGCTGGGCACGGCGGCGCTGCTGGCGCTCGTGTGGCTCGGCGCGGCGCACCGCGAGTACATCCCGCTGCACCAGGACTGGTTCCGGCTGGCCGGCTTCTTCGCCCTCGGCATCCTCGTGCAGTTGCACAAGGACCGGCTGCACGTGCGCCATGGGGCGATGCTGATGCTGGCGCTGGTGGTCTACCTGTCCATGCGCGCCAGTTCGATGCCGTGGCTCTTCGCCCTGGGCCTGGCCTACTTCTGCTTCTGGTTCGCTTACCGCACGCCGGCATGGGGCTGGCTGGAGCGCTGGGGCGATCCGTCGTACGGCATCTACCTGTGGGGCTGGCCGGTGCAGCAGGTCCTGGTGGCGAAAATGCCCGGAATGAGCCCGTGGCATAATTTCCTGATTGCGGCCGTGATCGCGCTTTGCCTGGGCTACCTGTCCTGGTGGTGCCTGGAGCGCCCGGTCCTGAAGCTGAAGGGCTGGCGCCCGCGTACGCCGCGATGGTCCCCACCGTTTCGATCCAGACAAACCGGAGTCAACCCATGAAGACCAGGATTCTCATTGTGGCGATGGTGCTGGCCGGCGTGGCCGGCTGCAGCCAGGAAGCCCCGCCCGCAGCTCCCGCGCCATCCGCACAATCGGGCGCGGCGCCCGGCGCTCCGGCCGCGGCCACCGCGGCTCCCGCGTCCACGGCGGCGGCGATCGGCGACGCGACGTTCTCCATCACGCCCGGCTCGTTCCGCACCTGCGACGCGCAGGACGGCGCGATCACCGCGACCGCGAAATGGGACGTGGCCGCGAAGAACATCCCCGAAGTCTCGATCTTCGTCACCAACGCGGCGGGCGAGCGCAAGCTGTGGTTGAACGGCAGCGCTTCCGGCGAATCCACGACCGGCAACTGGGTGTTCCCGGATTCGAAGTTCGAGCTGGTCGAACGCGCCAGCGGGAAGGCGATCGCCGACCTGACCGTCAAGGCGACGCCCTGCGGCTGACGCCGGGAGGCCGGTCATGCAGGCACAGGATCCGGGCGACGCGCCGGCGCCGGGCAAACCGCGACTGAGCGTCATGGTGCCCGTCTACAACGAGATCGACGTCCTCCCCGAATTCCATCGCCGCCTCACCGGCGTGTTGCGGGGCTGCGTCGATTCGTTCGAGGTGCTGTACGTCAACGACGGCAGCACCGATGGCTCGCTCGCGTGGATCGAGCGCCTGTGCGTCGAGGACGGGGACGTTTCGCTGGTCGACCTCAGCCGCAATTTCGGCAAGGAAATCGCGATGGCCGCCGGCCTGGACCACGTGCGCGGCGACGCGGTGGTGGTGATCGACGCCGACCTGCAGGATCCGCCCGAACTGATCCCGCGCCTGCTCGAGCAGTGGCGCGCCGGCTACGACAACGTGTACGCGCGCCGTCGCCAGCGCGACGGCGAAACCTGGCTGAAGAAGGCCAGCGCTGCATGGTTCTACAAGCTCATCGGGCGGCTCTCGCGGGTCGACATTCCCCGGGACACCGGCGATTTCCGCCTGCTCAGCCGGCGCGCCGTCGAGGCGCTGCGCCAGCTGCGCGAGCAGCATCGCTTCATGAAGGGGCTGTTCGCCTGGATCGGCTATCCGTCGATCGCGGTCGAGTACGACCGCGATCCGCGCCTGGCGGGCCAGACCAAGTTCAACTACTGGAAACTCTGGAACTTCGCGATCGAGGGCATCACGTCCTTCACCATCGCGCCGCTCAAGCTGGCCACCTACTTCGGCGTCGTGGTGGCGCTGGTGGCCTTCGTGGCGATCGTGTTCCTCGTGGCCAAGACCCTGTTGTTCGGCGATCCGGTGAAGGGCTATCCCTCGCTGATGTCGGTGATCCTGTTCCTCGGCGGCATCCAGCTCATCGCGCTGGGCTCGCTGGGCGAGTACATCGGCCGCATGTTCAACGAAACGAAGGGCCGCCCGTTGTACTTCACCAAGCAATACATCCCGTCGCGCCATGGCCGCGGCTGACCGGGCCGCGCGCCCGGGAGTCCTGCTGCCGCTGCTGGCCGTGGTGGCGGCGGCGCTGGCGTTCAATGCATGGGTACTCGACCCCGCCCATTTCTTCTTCGCCGACGACTGGGGCTGGCTCGATCGCGCGCACTTCCGCCCGTGGCAGGAAACCATCCACCTGTTTCCCACGGCGCTCTACAACGACAGGCCGGTCGGCGAACTGCTGATCCGCGCGATGTACCGCATGTTCTGGCTGCGGCACGGGGCGTGGAACCAGGCCTGGCTCGCCTTGCATGCCCTCAACGCGGGCCTGCTCGTGCTGCTGGCGCGGCCATGGTTGCCGCCGTTCCGGGCGGCGCTGGCGGGCGTGCTCGCCGCGTGCTGGTTCTCGACGCTCACCGCCGTGCACTGGATCGGTGCGGTGTTCGACCTGGTCGGCGCGACGCTGGTGCTGGGCACGTTGCTGGCCTACCAGCACGCGGTGTTGTCCCAGGGGCGTCGCTGGCCGTGGCTGGCCTTGTCGGTGGTGCTCCACCTGGCGGCGATCCGGACCAAGGAATTCGCGCTGGGCATGGTGGCGGTGCTCGCGATCTGGGAGTTCGTGCTGCTGCGGCGCGATGGATGGCGCGAGCGTTGCCTGCGGCTGTCGCCGCACGTGCTGCTGGCCGCCGTGTTCGTCGTGCTTTACGCGATGCTCTACAGGGAGCAGCACACCGCGCTCGAAAACGGCGCGTACGGGCTGTCGCTGACCGCGACGAGCGTGCTGGAGGGGATCGGCTGGTACTTCGCGCAGGCGTTCTATGCCTTCGTTCCCGGCAGCAATGAAACCCACGTCGGCATCGGCTTCGCCTTCGCCGCCGCGGTGGTCGTCGTGGCCTGCTGCAGCCGGGCCGGGATCGCCTCGCTCGCCTCGGCCGCGGTATTGATGGCCGCGGTGTTGCTGCTCGGCCACCAGCGTCATCCGCTGTACCTCTACGTGCCGCACTTCCTCATCGCGATCGCGCTTTGCGCGCCATTCCCGCGACGTCGCGTGGCCGACGTCGTCCTGGCGCTGCTGGTGGCGCTGCTCCTCTATTGGCCGGTCCACACCGGCTTCCTGCGCGATGCGCGCAATTTCGTGCTGATCAAGGGCGGCTACAGCAAGACCCTGTTCTACGACTACGCCGCGCTGGCGCAGCAGGGCAAGCCGGTGTCGCCGGTGACGATCGCGGTGTCCGAAACCTACTTCGATCCGTTCTCGTGGGGGTCCGGGGATGCCGTGCGCCTGTACCACGACGATGACGCCATGGAGGTCAGCGTCGTGGCACTGCAGGCCGGCGTGGATCCCTGCGCGGATGCCGCCGGCAGCTGCTTCGTCGAGCGCAAAGGCCACCTGGCGCGGGTGAAGTGAGCCTGCGCGTCCTGCTCCGCCAGGGCGTCAGCTACGGCCTGGTCGGGGGCCTCGCGCTGCTCGTGGACTGGGGCTGCTTCGTGGCCCTGACCTGGGCCGGGGCCGCCGTCGTCCCCGCCAACCTGCTGGCGCGGGTGAGTGGCGCCGGGATCGCCTACGTGCTCAATGGCGCCTTCACCTTCCGCGACCAGCACGGCAGCCGGCTTGGCTGGCGTCGCTTCCTGCGGTTCGCGATCGCGTGGCTGGCGCTGACCGCGGCCAGCACGCTCGCGATGTATGTCCTGCAGGTGCACGCGAGCCTGCAGTGGGCATGGCTCGCCAAGCCGGGCGTCGAACTGGTGCTGGCGGGCATCAGCTTCCTCGCGTACCGCCACTGGATCTTTCGATGAATCGGTTCGAAGCCGGCAGCGGGCGCTAGAGCGCGGCTTCGAGTGCCGGCAGCACCTGGAACAGGTCGCCGACCAGGCCGATGTCCGCGATCTCGAAGATCGGCGCGTCGCCGTCCTTGTTGATGGCGACGATCGTGCCCGCGTCCTTGATGCCGGTGAGGTGCTGGATCGCGCCGCTGATGCCGACGGCCACGTAAAGCTCGGGCGCGATGATCTTGCCGGTCTGGCCGACCTGCAGTTCGTTCGGCACGTAGCCCGCATCGACCGCCGCGCGCGAGGCGCCGACCGCCGCGCCGAGCTTGTCGGCGAACTTGTAGATGATCTCGAAGTTCTCCTTCGAACCCACGCCGCGGCCGCCGGAGACCACACGCTTGGCGCTCTGCAGGTCGGGGCGGTCCGACTTGCCGGCGGCGAGGCCGACGTAGCGGGTGTGCGTGGGCAGCGTGGCATCGACGCTCGCGGCTTCCACCGGCGCGTTGTTGCCTCGCGCGGCTTCCGGCCACGACGCGGTGCGGATCGTGGCGACGACGGCATGGCCTGCCGGCGCCTGCACGGTGACGATGGCGTTGCCGGCGTACATCGGGCGCTTGAACGTGCGCTCGCCTTCGACCGTCATCACGTCCGACACCTGGGCGACGCCGAGCAGCGCGGCGATGCAGGGCATCAGGTCCTTGCCGAAGGTCGTCGACGGGCCGAACACGTGGCTGTAGCCGGCGGCGAGCTTCGCCGCCTGCGGCGCGAGCACCTGCGCGACGGCGTGCGCGTTGGCGGGATTGGCGACCGCGAGCACCTTCGACACGCCGGCGATCCGTGCGGCTTCCGCGGCGACCGCGGAAGGATCGGCGGCGAGCACGACGACGTCGATGCTGTCCGGCGAGAGCGCCTGCGCGGCGGACACGCAGCGCGCGGTGGCGGCGTTGAGCTTGCCGTCGAGGTGTTCGGCGACGATCAGGACCTTGCTACCCATTACAGCAACCCCTTCTGCTTGAGCATCGCGACCAGTTCGGCCGCGTCCTTCACCATCACGCCGCGGCTGCGTTTCGCCGGCGGCGCGTAATGCGTCGTTTCAAGCGTGTCGCCGGCATCGACGCCGAGGTCGGCGAACGCGATCGTCTCCAGCGGCTTGGACTTGGCCTTCATGATGTCGGGCAGTTTGATGAAGCGCGGCTCGTTGAGGCGCAGGTCGGTGGTGACGACCGCGGGCAGGTCGACTTCGAGCGTCTCGAGGCCGGCGTCGACTTCCCGCACGACGGTCGCCTTGCCATCGGCAATGTCGAGCTTCGAGGCGAACGTCGCCTGCGGGCGGCCCCACAGCGTCGCGAGCATCTGGCCGGTCTGGCTGGCGTCGTCGTCGATCGCCTGCTTGCCGAGGATGACGAGGTCGGGCTGTTCCTTCTCGATGAGCTTGAGCAGGGTGCGCGCGGCGGTCAGCGGCTGCACCGGGCCGTCGGCCACCACGTGGATCGCGCGGTTGGCACCCATCGCCAGGCCGTTGCGCAGGTGTGCCTGGGCGTCGGCGGGGGCGATGGTGGCGACGACGACTTCGGTCGCGATGCCCTTGTCGCGCAGGCGTAGCGCCTCCTCGAGCGCGATCTCGTCGAAGGGGTTGGCGGAGAGCTTCACCCCGTCCGTGACCACGCCCGAACCGTCGGGCTTGACCTGGATGCGGACGTTGAAGTCCACCACGCGCTTGTAACCGACGAGGATTTTCATCGCTTCCTTGGGGCCGGATGGGGGCCGGATCGACCGGAGACCGCAATTCTAACCGGTCGCCCGTGGCGGCCCAAACCGGCGCGCCGCCGGAAAAGCCGCCGGGAAACTAGCCGAGCGAGGCCAGCCCGGCGTCGTCGGAGCCTTCCTCGACGCCCTCGAACAGGAACGTGGAGAGGTAGCGCTCGCCAGTGTCGGGCAGCATCGCCAGCAGCACCGAGCCCTGCGGCGCGTCGGCGGCGACCTGCAGCGCCGCGGCGACGGTGGCGCCCGCGGACACGCCGACCAGCAGGCCTTCTTCCCGGGCCAGGCGGCGCGCGGTGTCGCGGGCGACGATGTCGTCCACGGTGACGATGCGGTCCACGACGTCGCGCGACAGC
>DATJDY010000327.1:0-3676 GCA_035497155.1 Luteimonas sp. | reverse complement strand
ATTGCGCCGAACGAACTGAATGCGGTTACAGAGGGGGCGACGGCGTCGGTGACCTGCTAGATTCGTGGGCCCGGCGGAGGGCAGGATGAACGCAGTCGCCAACGAAGGCAGGAACGGCGTGGCTGGCGCAACGGCCGGCGGGGACGCCGACGAGCGCATCGTCGCCGCGCTGCTCGACCGCGGCCGGCTGAAGGACGCGGACCTCGCCCGCGTCCGCCGCGTCCACGACGAGGCCGGGGGCAGCCTGCTGGCGCTGCTCGGGCGGCTTGGCCTGCTGTCCGAGCGCGACCAAGCCGAGGCCTGCGCCGCGGTGCTCGGCCTGCCGCTGCGCAGCGCGCGCGACCTGCCGGACCTGCCGCCGGAAGGCGCGAGCCTGGGCCTGCGGTTCATGCAGCAATTCCACGTGGTGCCGGTGGGCGAGGGCGAGTCGTACGTCGACGTGCTGCTGGCTGATCCGCAGGACCCGTACATCCTCGACGCGGTGCGCCTGGCCGACCCCGACGGTCGCGAAGTGCGCGCGGCGGTGGCGCTGCGCTCGGAGATCGACGACCTGATCGAGCGCTGGCATGGCCAGGGCCGCAGCGCGATGGGCGCGCTGCTCGACGGCAGCGAGGGCGAGGAGTCGGGCGTCGAGGACGTGGAGCACCTGCGCGACCTCGCGTCCGAGGCGCCGGTGATCCGGCTGGTGAACCTGATCATCCAGCGCGCGGTCGAGGTGCGCGCGTCCGACGTGCACATCGAGCCGTTCGAGAACCGGCTGAAGGTGCGCTACCGCATCGACGGCGTGCTCGAGGAAGGCGAGGCGCCGCCGCAGAACCTGACCGCGGCGATCATCTCGCGCGTCAAGATCATGGCGCGGCTCAACATCGCCGAGCGCCGGCTGCCGCAGGACGGCCGCATCATGCAGCGCGTGCAGGGCCGCGAGCTCGACCTGCGCGTGTCGACGATGCCGACCGCGCACGGCGAGTCGGTGGTGATGCGCCTGCTCGACCGCGAATCGGTCGTGCTCGACTTCCAGCACCTCGGCTTCAGCGACGAGTTGCTGCAGCGCTTCGGGCAGGTGCTGCGCCAGCCGCACGGCATCCTGCTGGTCACGGGTCCGACCGGCTCGGGCAAGACGACGACGCTGTACACCGCGCTGTCGAAGCTCAACACGCCGGGCGTCAAGATCATCACCGTCGAGGACCCGGTCGAGTACCAGATCGAGGGCATCAACCAGGTGCAGGCGAAGCCGCAGATCGGCCTCGATTTCGCCGGGGCGCTGCGCTCGATCGTGCGCCAGGACCCGGACATCATCATGATCGGCGAGATGCGCGACCTCGAGACCGCGCGCATCGCGATCCAGTCCGCGCTCACCGGCCACCTGGTGCTGTCGACGCTGCACACCAACAACGCGGCCGGCGGCGTGACCCGTCTGCTCGACATGGGCGTGGAGGATTACCTGCTCACGTCCACCGTGAACGGCATCCTCGCGCAGCGCTTGGTGCGCCGCCTGGAACCGTCGCACGCGGAGCGCTACGAGGCGTCGCCGGAGGAGATCGGGAAGTTCTCGCTGCGCCGTTACCAGCCGACCGGCACGATTTACCTGTACCGGCCGCGCGCATCGGCGCTGTCGCCCACCGGTTATCTCGGCCGCACGACCATCATGGAATTCCTGGTGATGGACGATGCCGTGCGCCGCGCCGTGATGCGCCACGCCGGCATGGGCGAGCTCGAGCAGCTGGCGCGCGAGGCCGGCATGCGCACGATGTACGAGGACGGCATCGCCAAGGCGCTGGCCGGCGAGACCACGATCGAGGAAGTGCTGCGCGTCACCGAGGACGCCTGACGCGATGGCGCTGTTCCGCTACAAGGCGCTGGACGCGCGCGGCGAGATGCTCGACGGCCAGATGGAAGCCGCCGACGGCGCCGAAGTCGCGCGGCGCCTGCAGGAGCAGGGCCATCTTCCGGTCGAAACGCGGCCCGCGAGCGAAGGCGGCAGCGCACGCGGTGCATGGCGCGCGCTGCTGAAACCGAAGCCCTTCGCCGGCGACCGGCTGGTGCAGTTCACGCAGCAGCTGGCGACCCTGCTCGGCGCGGGCCAGCCGCTTGATCGCGCGCTGACGATCCTGCTCGAGTTGCCGGAGGACGAGGCGACGCGCCGCATCGTCGCCGACATCCGCGATGCCGTGCGCGGCGGCAGCCCGCTGTCGTCGGCGCTGGAGCGCCAGCACGGCGCCTTCGGCCGGCTGTACGTGAACATGGTGCGCGCCGGCGAAGCGGGCGGCAGCCTGCACGAGACGCTGTCGCGCCTGGCCGAATACCTCGAACGCAGCCGCGCGTTGCGCGGGCGCGTCGTCAACGCGCTGATCTACCCCGCGATCCTGCTGGTGATGGTGTCGCTGAGCCTGTTGTTCCTGCTCGGCTTCGTGGTGCCGCAGTTCGCCGCGATGTACGACAGCCTCGACGCCCCGCTGCCGTGGTTCTCGCGGATCGTGCTGGGCGTGGGCATGTTCGTGCGCGACTGGTGGATCGTGCTGCTGGCGGTGCCGGTGCTGGCGCTGCTGTGGATCGACCGGCGCCTGCGCGACGCGGCGTTCCGTGCGCGCTTCGACGCGTGGCTGCTCGAACGGAAATTCGCGGGGCCGCTGGTGGCGAAGCTCGAGACGGCGCGCCTGGCGCGCACGCTCGGCACGCTGCTGCGCAACGGCGTGCCGCTGCTGTCGGCGCTCGGCATCGGCCGCAACGTGCTCGGCAACCGCGCGCTCGCCGCCGACGTCGACGCCGCGATCGAGCAGGTGCGCAATGGCCTCGGGCTGGCCGCCGCGCTCGGCCGCGGCAAGCGCTTCCCGCGGCTCGCGCTGCAGATGGTCCAGGTCGGCGAGGAATCCGGCGCGCTCGACGCGATGCTGCTCAAGGCGGCCGATGCGTTCGAGCGCGAGACCTCGCTCGCGCTGGACCGGATGCTCGCCGCGCTGGTGCCCGTGGTCACCCTCGCGCTCGCCGCGATCGTCGGCGTCGTGATCATGGCCGTGCTCACGCCCATCTACGACCTCACCACCGTCATCGGATAGGAATCCTCCATGCAGAGCAGACGTTTCCAGGCACGATGTGCCGCCCCGAGCGAGCCGCGCCTCCAGCGAGCGAGTGCCCTCGCCCGTGGCGACGGCCTCATTGTCCGTGCGATCGGAGCGCATTCGCAGCGCGGATTCAGCCTCATCGAGATCATCCTCGTCGTCGTGCTGATCGGCGGCATCGTCGCCTTCGCCGCCAGCCGCATCCTCGGCGGCGGCGACCGCGCCAAGGCCAACCTCGCCAAGGCGCAGGTGCAGACGATCGCCGAGAAGGTGCAGCAGTACGAGATGGACACCGGCGCGCTGCCGCCCACGCTCGACGCCCTGGTCGCGAACGCCGGCAATGCGCCGGGCTGGCTCGGCCCGTACGCGAAGGCCGGCGAGCTCAAGGATCCCTGGAACCATCCCTACGTCTATCGCGTGCCTGGCGAAGGCAGGCCCTTCGACCTCGTGAGCCTCGGCAAGGACGGGCAGGCCGGCGGCGAAAGCGTCGACGGCGACGTGAAGTACCAGTAGCGGTTGGCGCGGGCTCGTGGCAACAACCCGCCAGCGAGTGTGTGACGCAAGCCGTGGCGACGGCCCGGATAACGCAATGATGGGACGATCAACCTGGCGCGGCGACG
>DATJDY010000326.1:0-3642 GCA_035497155.1 Luteimonas sp. | reverse complement strand
CGGCCACCGTCCCCGCGCGCCAGGCGTCGCGGTCGGCGCTGCCGGCGCCCTGTTCGCCCTTCCTGCCCTTGTACTGTTCGGCGATCTCCAGCAGCCGTTCCGTCGCGTCGCCGCGGCGGTTCAGCACCACGTCCTCGACGCGCTCGCGCAGTTCCGGGTCGAGGTCGTCGTACAGGGGCAGGGCGCCGGCATTGACGATGCCCATGTCCATGCCCGCCTTGATGGCGTGGTACAGGAACACGACGTGGATCGCCTGCCGCACCGGCTCGTTGCCGCGGAACGAGAACGACACGTTCGACACGCCGCCGGAGATGTGGCTCTGCGGGAAGCGCCGCTTGAGTTCGCGGGCGGCCTCGATGAAATCCACCGCGTAGTTGTTGTGCTCGTCGATGCCGGTGGCGATGGCGAACACGTTCGGGTCGAAGATGATGTCCTCGGGATCGAACCCGGCCTCGCGCGTCAGCAGCTCGTAGGCGCGGGTGCAGATGGCGA
Source organism: Luteimonas sp. (assembly GCA_035497155.1). GTDB lineage: Bacteria > Pseudomonadota > Gammaproteobacteria > Xanthomonadales > Xanthomonadaceae > Cognatiluteimonas. The sequence continues at coordinate 3,150 of DATJDY010000326.1, read as the reverse complement.
CCTTGCGCTCGGCGGTGTCGGCCTGGCCCTGCTCGTCGAAGGCCATCACCACCACCGCGGCGCCGTAGCGCTGCACGAGGCGCGCCTGGCGCAGGAATTCGGCCTCGCCTTCCTTCATCGAGATCGAGTTGACGATGCCCTTGCCCTGCAGGCACTTCAGGCCGGCCTCGATCACGGCGAACTTCGAGGAGTCGACCATCACCGGTACCCGCGCGATGTCGGGCTCGGCGGCGATCAGGTGCAGGAACCGCACCATCGCGTCAACCGAGTCGAGCATGCCCTCGTCCATGTTGACGTCGAGCACCTGCGCGCCGTTCTCGACCTGCTGGCGCGCGACCGCGACGGCCTCGTCGTAGCGGTCGTCGAGGATCAGCTTCTTGAACTTCGCCGAGCCCGTGACGTTGGTGCGCTCGCCGACGTTGACGAAGTTGGATTGCGGGGTGATCTGCAGCGGCTCCAGTCCGCTGAGGCGGGTGTCGCGGGCGATTTCGCCGCTCATGCGGCGCTCGCCATGCGCGGCAGCGCGCGCGGGGCGACGCCGGCGACCGCGGCGCCGATCGCCGCGATGTGCGCTGGCGTCGTGCCGCAGCAACCGCCGACGATGTTCAGCAGCCCGGCGCGCGCGAATTCGCCCAGCACCGCCGCCATGTCCTCGGGCGTCTCGTCGTAGCCGCCGAAGGCGTTCGGCAGCCCGGCGTTGGGATGGCAGCTGATGCGCGCATCGGCGACGCGGGCCAGCACGTCGATGTGCTGGCGCAGGTCCTTCGCGCCCAGTGCGCAGTTGAGCCCGATCGCCAGCGGGCGCGCATGCCGGACCGAATACCAGAAGGCTTCGGCGGTCTGGCCGGACAGGGTGCGCCCGGAAGCATCGGTGATGGTGCCGGAGATCATCACCGGCAGCCGCCCGCCCGTGGCCGCGAACGCGTCGTCAATCGCGAACAGCGCGGCCTTGGCGTTGAGCGTGTCGAACACGGTTTCGACCATGAGGATGTCGGCCCCGCCTTCGATGAGGCCAAGCGCCGCCTCGCGGTACGCGTCGGCGAGCTGGTCGAAGGTGATCGCGCGGAAGCCCGGGCGGTTCACGTCCGGGCTGAGCGACGCGGTGCGGCTGGTCGGGCCGAGCACGCCCACGACGAAACGCGGCTTGGCCGTCTCGCGCGCCTCGGCCGCGTCGCAGGCCGCGCGCGCCAGCGTGGCGCCTTCGCGGTTGAGCTCGCGCACGAGATGCTGCAGCCGGTAGTCGGACAGCGACACCGAGGTGGAATTGAAGGTGTTGGTCTCGACCAGGTCCGCGCCGGCCTCGAGGTAGGCGTCGTGGATGCCGCGGATGATGTCCGGGCGGGTCAGCGTGAGCAGGTCGTTGTTGCCGCGCTGGTCGTGGCCTTCGCAGCCGCAGCCGGGGCCGTGCGCGTGCCCGGTTCCCGCGTCACCGCCGGCGAACAGCGCGTCGTAGCCCTGCGCGAAGCGCTCGCCGCGGTAATCGGCTTCCTCGAGCGCGTGCCGCTGGATCATCGTGCCCATCGCGCCGTCGAGCACGAGGATGCGTCGTTCGAGGGCCGACTCCAGGCGCGCGACGCGTTCCGGGTTGCGCCAGGGCAGCGTGTTCATGGCTTGCGTCCAATCAGTGAAACGACTTCGAAATGCGGCGGCCGGCGTTCGCGGGTCACGGTCTCGCTGGACAGGATTTCCAGCCCGGCCTTGTCGAGGAAGCGGCGCAGGTCCTTGACCCCGAAGCCGAGGTTGACGTGGCCGTAAGCCTCGACCGCGGCGCGGTGCGCGTGCTTCGCGAGGCTGCACAGCAGCAGCCGCCCGCCCGGGCGCAGCACGCGCGCGGCTTCGGCCACCGCCTGCGCGGGCCGCGCGGCGTAGGTCAGCGCATGCATCAGCACCACCAGGTCGAAGCTGGCGTCGGCGCAGGGCAGGGCGTGCATGTCGCCCTCGCGCACGTCCACGTTCGGGAAGCGGCGCAGGCGCTCGGCCGCGGCGGCGACGACCCGCGGGCTGGTGTCGATGCAGACGTAGCGGCCCGCGTGCGGGGCGAGCAGTTCGGCGAGCACGCCGTCGCCGGAAGCGATGTCGAGCACGTCGCCGGGTTCCAGCAGCGGCAGCGCCGAGCGTGCCAGTGCTTCCCAGGTACGGCCGGGCGAGTAGTGCCGTTCCATGTCGCCGGCGACGGAATCGGCCCAGTTCTGGTCGGCCGCGCGCATCGCCAGCACCGCCGGCACGCGCTCGGCGTCCTGGTGCAGCAGCGGATCGTCGCTGCCGCTGCCGATCGCATGCCACAGGGCACGCTGCGCGGGATCGAGCGCGGCTTCGTCGAAACGGTAGTAGGCGGACACGCCGGCGCGCCGGTCGCGCACCAGGCCGGCTTCTTTCAGCTTGGCCAGGTGCGTGGACACGCGCGGCTGCGCCAGCCGGGTGATGGCGGAGAGTTCGGCGACGGTCAGTTCCTCGCCTTCCAGCAGCGAGAGCAGCCGCACGCGGGTCGCGTCGGCGAACACCTTGAGCCGGTCGGACCAGCCTTCGAGGTCCATTGATCTCACCATCGCGATACAGAGATGGACAGTGTCCGCCCGCATTTCGCCCGGGTCAAGCCCGGTGAAGGCTGACCCCGCGCGATGCCGGGGCTACAATTGCGTTTTCATTCGCGCGGGAGCGGCCGTGGATCTGCGTTTCACCGAAGAACAGCTGATGCTCCAGGACGTCGCGCGCCGCATCGCCCAGGAAAAGATCGCTCCCAGCGCCGAGCACCACGACCGCACCGGCGAGTTCCCGCTGGAGAACATCCGCCTCCTCGGCGAGAACGGCCTGATGGGCATCGAGGTGCCCACCGAGTACGGCGGCGCCGGGATGGACCCGGTTTCCTACGTGCTGGCGATGATCGAGGTGGCCGCGGCCGATGCCGCGCACTCCACGATCATGTCGGTGAACAACTCGCTGTTCTGCAACGGCATCCTGACCCACGGCACCGAGGCGCAGAAGCAGAAGTACGTGCGCGCGATCGCCGAGGGCGAGGCGATCGGCGCGTTCGCGCTGACCGAGCCGCAGTCCGGTTCCGACGCCACCGCGATGCGCTGCCGCGCCGTGAAGCAGGCCGACGGCAGCTTCGTCATCAACGGCAAGAAGAGCTGGATCACCTCCGGCCCGGTC
>DATJDY010000325.1:0-2176 GCA_035497155.1 Luteimonas sp. | reverse complement strand
CACAACCGCGCGCGCAAGGTCAACGAGGGCCAGGTGGTGAAGGCCGGCCAGCAGATTGCCGAGATGGGCCATACCGGCGCGCCGCGCGACATGTTGCACTTCGAGATCCGCTACAACGGCAAGCCGGTCGATCCGCTGCGTTACCTGCCTGCCCGCTGATCCATCACCCCGACAGTCAAGGAAGACTCATGAACCGCATCGCCCCGCTTGCCGCCCTCCTCGCCGCTTGCCTCTCCTCGGGCGCCGCTTCCGCGCAGGACGCATCGCCGCCCGTGCAAGTACCACCGGCCAAACAGGCTGACGGGCACTCGACGCCGTCGGAAAGCGAGCTCGCCTTCCGTCACCAGATGATGCTCGACGAATACGCACGCGTCGAATTCCGCGACGAGGCCGGCAACGCGATTACCTTCGAGGACATCCTGCGCGCGATCCCCAACGGGAAGTCGTTCTCGATCGAGAAGGACAGCGACCATTCGCTCGCCACCGTCCGGATCGGCAGCAAGCACGACGATGCGGACGCGCCCCGGCCCGAGGTGCTGAAGGCGGGCTCGGCGCTGCCTGCGCCGGAAGGCCTGCGCACGCTCGATGGGCAGGCGTTCGGAAACGCCGAACTGCACGGACGCCGCACGCTGCTTAGCCTCTTTTTCGCCGAATGCCTGCCGTGCATCGCCGAAGTGCCGGAGCTGAACAGCCTCGCCGCGGCCCACCCGGACATGGGCGTGTACGCGGTCACCTTCGACGACGCCGCGACCGCGAAGGGCTTCGTCGCGCAGCGCGGGCTGCAGGTGCCAGTCGTCGCCGACGCGAAGCCCTACCTCGACGCGCTCGGCGTGCGGACCTATCCGACGCTGATCCTCGTCGACGAACAGGGCCATGTCGCCGCAGTACGCCACGGCGGCAAGGTTTCGATGCCGCGCGCGCTGGCCGGGGACGAAGGCGGCGATTCCGGCATCGCGGCGTGGGTCGCCGCTGCGGCCGCGCCGCACGCCACGCCCTGATCCCGGGACGCTAGTCCTGCAGCAGGAACGCCGCGACGACGCGGCGGCCTTCGCCGGCCAGCACGCTGTAGGTGCGCGCGGCCGCGGCATTGGTCATCGCTTCCAGGCCGACGCCACGGCCCAGCGCCGCGGCGAGGGTCACCGGCGGCGGGAATGCCTGCGCGGCACCGGTGCCGAGCACGATCAGTTCGGGTTGCAGCGCGAACAACGGTTCCAGGGCTTCGGGCGGAAGCGTCGAAGCGTCGTGCCAGGGCCAATCCTCGAGCAGCGTGTCCGGGGAGACGCAGAAGCTGCGGCGCAGCGTGCGGTCGTTGACCAGCGCCGAGGCGCCGTCGGCACCGCGGAGGAAATAGGCGTAATCGGGGCGTTCGAGGTGCAGCTGCATCGGAACGGATGGGCGCGGGCGGCCCGTCAGGCGCGCGGCAGCACGATGCGCCGGTGGTCCTTCGAGGGCCGGTACAGCACGGCGGTGTGGCCGATGCGCTGGACCAGCGCGGCGCCGGCGCGCTGCGCAAGTTCGTCGACCATCGCGTCCCGGACCTCGCGGTCCTCGGCGGCGACCTTCACCTTGATCAGCTCGTGGTGTTCCAGCGCGCCGTCGACCTCGGCCACCAGCGCGTCGCTGATGCCCTTGCCGCCGACCTGGAGCATGGCCTTGAGACCGTGCGCCTGGCCGCGCAGGAAGCGGGTCTGGGCATTGGTCAGGGCGGTCGACATCAGGGGGCCAAAAGGGGAGCAGGGAAGGCCGTCAGGGTATCATGGCGCCGACCATGGCCACCCGCAGCAAGTCCAGCCAGCGCTGGCTGAAGGAGCACTTTTCCGACCCCTACGTGAAGAAGGCGCAGGCGGAAGGGATGCGTTCGCGCGCGGCCTACAAGCTCGAGGAACTGGTGGAACGCGACCGGCTGCTGAAGCCGGGCATGGTGGTGGTTGACCTGGGCGCGGCGCCGGGCGGCTGGTCGCAGTGGGTCCGGCAGGCGCTGGACGACATGTCGAAGGGCGGCACGAAGGACGGCACCGGCCGCGTCGTCGCGCTGGACATCCTCGAGATGCCCACGCTGGCCGGCGTCGAGTTCCTTCATGGCGACTTCAGGGTCGAACTTGGCATGCAGAAGCGGGCGACCGCGCAAACGCAGCAAGAGCAAATGCACTATGCGTTCGTGCTCCGCAATGTGAAG
>DATJDY010000324.1:0-4933 GCA_035497155.1 Luteimonas sp. | reverse complement strand
GCCTCGCGCACCGGGCGCGCGCGTCCGCATAGAATCCACGCATGCTCCAGCGCGCCGCGATCGTCCTGCTCGTCGTCCTCAGCCTCGGCACCGCCGCCTGGTGGTGGCTGCATGCGTCGCCACCGGCCGACGTGCCCGTCGAAACGCCGGCCGGCGCTGCGCGGCTGCACCTCGTGGCGGAATCGTCGCCGGCCGCGCAGGCCTTGGCCGCGGACTCCGTCGCCATGCGCGCGGCGCCTGCAACGACGCCCGCAACGACGCCCGTAGCGCCGCCGGCAGTTGCGGCCACTGCCGCGCCTGATGCCGCGCAGCCAACGACCGCCAGTGACGCGACGTCTTGCGAAGGGGGCGCCGGCCCCGCGACCGCATGGCGCGTCTGGCTGCCCCGCCTGCCCACGGCGGAGGCCGCGCAGGCCACCGCCACGCGCATCGGCGAAGCCGGTTTCAGCGACTACCTGGTCGTGCGCGACGGCGCCGACGCCAACACCATCGCGCTCGGCCGCTATGGCAGCGAAGAGGCCGCACGGCGCAGGACCGCGGCCTTGCGCGCGTCGGGCTTCCCGGCGCGGTGCGCTAGAATCCCGCCAGCCACGCCGGCATAGCTCAGTTGGTAGAGCAACCGCCTTGTAAGCGGTAGGTCCCCAGTTCGAATCCGGGTGCCGGCACCACGGCCCGGTCACGCACGACGGGCGTCCGCATGCATGGAGCGACGATGAGCCGACGTTACCCACCCGTGTCGTTGATCGGCGCGCCGACCGACATCGGCGCGGGCCATCGTGGCGCGCTGATGGGTCCGGACGCGCTGCGCATCGCCGGCCTCGGCGAAGCGCTCGCCGCGCGCGGCATCGATGTCGCCGATCGCGGCAACCTGGCGGGTCCGGGCAATCCCTGGCAGCCGCCGGTGGACGGTTATCGCCATCTCGAGCAGGTCGTCGCGTGGAATCGCCTGGTGATGGAGGCCGTCGGCGCCGAACTGCGCGGCGGCCGCCTGCCGATCATGCTGGGCGGCGACCACTGCCTGGGCATCGGCTCGATCACCGCCGTCGCCCGCCATTGCCGGGACACCGGCAAGCAGCTGCGCGTGCTCTGGCTCGACGCGCACGCCGATTTCAACACGCACGAAGTCACGCCTTCCGGCAACATCCATGGCATGCCGGTGGCCTGCCTGTGCGGCATCGGCCCCGAAGCGCTCACCCGACTCGGCGGCGACGCGCCCGCATTGCGGCCGGCGGAAGTGCGGCAGGTCGGCATCCGTTCGGTGGACGAGGGCGAGAAGCGCCTGGTCAAGCAGCACGGCCTCGACGTGTACGACATGCGCTACATCGACGAAGTCGGAATGAAGCGCACGATGGAGGAAGCGCTGGCCGGCGTCGATGCGAACACGCACCTGCACGTCAGCTTCGACGTCGACTTCCTCGACCCGTCGATCGCGCCCGGCGTCGGCACCACCGTGCCCGGCGGCCCGAACTACCGCGAGGCGCAGCTGGTGATGGAGATGATCGCCGACAGCGGTCGCATGGGCTCGCTCGACATCGTCGAGCTCAACCCGCTGCTCGACAACCGCAACGAGACCGCCCGGGTCTCGGTGGAACTGGTGGAAAGCCTGTTCGGCAAGTCCACCCTGATGCGCGACTGACGCGCCGCGACGCCCGTCGCCCCTTCCTGAACGGTTCCGGATCCAGGCCTGCGAACCGGCGGGCGCTGCACGCCGGCTTCACGGGCCGATGCGCTTTCATGGCCCCCGCGTTCAATCCCCTAACGATGAAGGAGAATTCCATGAAGCGTCTTTTCGCCCTGGCGATCCTGGCGTGCTTTTCCACCACGACGCTGACCGCCTGCAACACGATGGCCGGTGCCGGCAAGGACGTGCAGAAGGCCGGCCAGAAGGTCGAACAAAAGGCCGAGGACTGCAAGGACGCGCATTGCTGAGCCGCCCGTCGGTTGCAAGGAGCGCGTCCGCAAGGATGCATGGGCCGGGGAAACCCGGCCCATTTTTTTGCATGCAATCCCCGCGCAACAAAAACTTGATCCGCATTGAACATGCGCACCGCCATGATCGTGTTCCGGCGCGACTGGCCGGAAACCCCCATCGACTAGAGGAGATCGCATGAACAAGGACATCATCGCCGGCAAGTGGACGCAGCTGAAGGGCCAGGCCCAGCAGAAGTGGGGCGACCTTACGGACGACGTCTTCGACGTGACCCAGGGCGACAGCAAGTACCTCGCCGGCAAGCTGCAGGAACAGTACGGCTGGGATCGCGACCGCGCCGAGAACGAGGTGCGCGACTTCGAGCGGACGCTGTCTTCCTGACGGTCGCCAGCCCGAGGTTACGCCGGCCGGCGCCTTCAGCCGGCCGGCGGGTCTGGTACGAAACCACCGGGGAACGCACGCGGTAACGCGGGAACCGGACGCCAGCGATGCAGGATGCCCAGCGCGGCGAGGCGTCGCGCGGTGTCGTAGCGCAGTTCCACCACTTCGGCCGGAGCGCGGCTCGCGCGGACGAAACCCGTCGTGCCCACCGGTGCCCATTCGCGTTCGCCGTGCCCGGTGCCCAGGGATTGCTTGGCGGCATCGGCGGCCGGAGCGTTGGCCATGCGCGCTGCATCGCCGCTCGCTTCGGCCGAGGCCTGCGCCTGCGGAACGGATGGCGGCGGCGCAGCGCGCCCTTGCCGCCATGCCGGTCGCGACCACGGCGTTGCGCGCCGTTCGCGGAACACCGCGATGCCGATCACGCCGACGTCGTCCGGTCGCCCCGTCCGCGCGGCGTAGCTGTCGCCCAGGTCGGTGAACACGAATGCGGCCACGTCGTCGAGCGACTTGCGCCAGCCGGCGATGTCGGCCGTCTCCCACGGATCGAGCACATAGCCCGCCTGGGAGGTTGCGGCCGTCTCGCCACTCACCGCGTTGACGCCGTCCACCGAGAGCACGACCAGCACCCGCTCGCCGGTGACATTGGACAGCCGCACCGCGTACCGGTGGCCCGGCGCGCCCGCGATCCAGCGCTGGCCGCGCCCGGGGTATTGCGGCGATTCGGCGCCGCCGTCGCGGTCGACGACCGCGAGGCGCACCAGCGCCTGCGCCGTCGCGGGATGCCATGCGGCGACGCCGCCGAGGAGGAAAAGGGCCAGCAGCAGGCGGCGGATCATGGCGAAGCTCCGTGGTGGGGTGCCTTCCGGGAACGCGCGAGGCGGCGCTGCGGGTTCGAACGGCTCCGGTAAACTGGCGCGATGGCCACTACCCGCGTCCTGACCGGCATCACCACCTCCGGCACCCCGCACCTGGGCAACTACGTCGGTGCGATCCGGCCGGCGCTCGCGGCCAGCCGCGCGCCGGGCGTCGAGAGCTTCTACTTCCTCGCCGACTACCACGCGCTGATCAAGGTGCAGGATCCGGAGCGCGTGCAGCGCTCTACGCTGGAGATCGCGGCGGCGTGGCTCGCCTGCGGGCTCGATCCGGACAAGGTGCGCTTCTACCGCCAGTCCGACATCCCCGAAACCACCGAACTGACCTGGCTGCTGGCCTGCGTCGCCGGCAAGGGCCTGTTGAACCGGGCGCATGCCTACAAGGCGGCGAACGACCGCAACCGCGAGGCCGGCGAGGACGAGGACGCGGGCATCACCGCGGGCCTCTACATGTACCCGGTGCTGATGGCGGCCGACATCCTGCTGTTCAACGCGCACAAGGTGCCGGTGGGCCGCGACCAGGTGCAGCACATCGAGATGGCGCGCGATTTCGCGCAGCGCTTCAACCACCTGTACGGCGACGCGTATTTCGTGTTGCCGGAAGCCGCGATCGAGGAGCAGGTGGCGACGCTGCCGGGCCTCGATGGCCGCAAGATGAGCAAGAGCTACGACAACGTGATCCCGCTGTTCGCGCCGCGCGAGCAGCTGCGCAAGCTCATCCTGTCCATCCTCACCGACTCGCGCTCGCCGGGCGAGCCGAAGGAGACGCAGGGGTCCGCGCTGTTCGAGATCTACCGCGCGTTCGCCAGCGCCGACGAGACCGCGGCAATGCGCCAGGCGTATGCCGACGGCATCGGCTGGGGCGACGCGAAGCAGAAGGTGTTCGAGCGCATCGACGCGGAGGTCGCGCCGATGCGCGAGCGCTACGACGCGCTGATGGCGCATCCGGGGCGCATCGAGGCGCTGTTGCGCGATGGCGCGCAGCGACTGCGCGAATCGCATGCGATCCCGACGATGCAGCGGCTGCGCGATGCGGTCGGCCTGCGCGACCTCGGCGCAGGCGCGGGCGCGGCGTCCACTGCGGCAGCGAAGGGCGCTGATGCGAGCGCGGCCGCGGGCGCATCGAAAGCCGCGCTGCCGGTGTTCAAGCAGTATCGCGAAACCGACGGCCGCTTCCACTTCAAGCTCGTCGATGGCGAGCGCGTGTTGTTGCTCAGCCGCGGCTTCGAATCGCCGAAGGACGCCGGCGCGCGCATCGCTGCATTGCGCCGCGACGGCTTCGCGGGCGCCGATGCCGACCTGTCGATGGGCGAGGGCGTCGACGGCGCCGATGTGCGTGCAGCGCTCGACGCGTTGCGCGCCGCGGAAGAAGCGAAGGCATGAACCTCTCCGGCATGCCCGACCTGGCGCTGCTGCTGTTCGCGCCGTGGTTCCTGATCCTGGCGGTGCTGTACTGGGTGTATCCGCGCCAGCCGCGGCATGCGCGGCGCCGCGCATTCGACATCGTGGCGCTGCTGGTTGCGATCGCCGCGTTCATCGCCACGCTGCACTGGACGCACGGCTACGCCGACCGCCGGTACGGCGCGATGTGGCCGCAGATCCTCGCGACGTCCGCCGGCTACGGCGTGTTCCTGCTGGTGCTGGTCGTCGCGATCTTCGTGCGCCGCGCCTGGCTCAGGCGCGGCTAGCAGGAAAGGGGGGGCTGCCCCCTTTTTTTTCTACTGCGGGAGCGCCAGGTCGTCGAGCAGCG
>DATJDY010000323.1:0-13362 GCA_035497155.1 Luteimonas sp. | reverse complement strand
GGTGTCTACCTGATCGTGCGCTCGTCCACCCTCTTCGCGATGGCGCCGGTCACCTCGCTCCTCGTCGCGCTGGTCGGGACGCTCACGGCGCTGGTCGCGGCGACGATCGGGACGAAGCAGTGGGACATCAAGAAGGTGCTGGCCTATTCCACCGTCTCGCAGCTCGGCTTCATGATCGCCGCGGTGGGGATGGGGGCGTACGCCTCCGGGATCTTCCACCTGATGACCCACGCCTTCTTCAAGGCGCTGCTGTTCCTGGGCGCGGGCTCGGTGATCATCGCCATGCACCACGAGCAGGACATGCGCCGCATGGGCGGCCTGCGCAAGTACATGCCGGTGACGTTCTGGACGATGCTCGTCGGCACGCTGGCGCTGGTCGGCACGCCGTTCTTCGCGGGTTTCTACTCGAAGGACACGATCATCGAGGCGGCCGCGGAGCACGCGCACGAGGCCGGCAGCTGGGTTGCGACCTACGGTTACTGGGCGGTGCTTCTGGGCGCGTTCGTGACCTCGCTCTACAGCTTCCGCCTGATGTACATGACCTTCGCCGGCCCGGAGCGCTTCCGCAACGCGCACGACGACGGCCATGGCCATGCGGCGCACGCGCACGACGACCACGCCCACGACGATGGACATGGCCACGGCGCGCACGAGCCGCACGAATCGCCCTGGGTCGTGACGGTGCCGCTGGTGCTGTTGGCGATCCCGTCGGTCATCATCGGCTTCCTGACCGCGGGCCCGATGCTGTTCGGCACCGACGTGATGGGCCACGCGAAGCAGCTGCCGTACTTCCTGGGATCGATCGACGTCGACGCCGCCCGCGACGTGGTCGCGAAGATCGCGGAAGAAGCCTGGCACGGCCCGGTCCAGTTCGCGCTGCACGGCTTCATGGCGCCGGCCTTCTGGCTCGCCTTCGCCGGCTTCCTGCTGGCGACGGCGATGTACTGGTGGAAGCCGGAGCTCGCCGGGCGCGCGCGCCACGCGTTTGCGTGGCCGGTGCGCATCCTCGAGGACAAGTACGGCTTCGACGCACTGTGGATCCGCGGCTTCGCCGGTGGCGGCGTCGCGCTGGGCAAGGCCTCGCGCCTGGCCGACGAGCGCGTGATCGACGGCGCCATCGTCAACGGCAGCGTGCGCCTGGTGGCCATCGTCGCGAGCGTGTTGCGCCGCACCCAGTCGGGCTACCTCTACCACTACGCCTTCGCGATGATCCTGGGCCTGATCGCGCTGCTGGCGGCCCTGCTCCGCTACTGGCACTGACCGCATGTCGACCATGACCCAACTCCCGCTGCTCAGCCTGCTGGTCTGGCTCCCGATCGTCGGCGGTGCGCTGTGCCTGGCGCTCGGCGACACGCGCGCGCAGGCGGCGCGCTGGACCGCGCTGGTGTTCGCGCTGGCGACCCTGCTGGTGAACATCCCGCTGTTCACGGCCTTCGACTTCGGCAACGCCGGCATGCAGTTCGTCGAGATGCACGCCTGGATCCCGGCCTACGACATCCAGTACAACCTCGGTGCGGACGGCATCTCGGTCGCGCTGATCGGCCTGACCACGCTCACCACCGTGCTGGTGCTCATTGGCGCATGGACCCCGATCCAGAAGCGCGTGAACCAGTACGTCGCGGCGATGCTCATGCTGGAAGGCGTGATGATCGGCGTGTTCGCCGCGATGGACGCGATGCTGTTCTACGTGTTCTTCGAGGCGATGCTGATCCCGATGTTCATCCTGATCGGCGTCTGGGGCGGCCCGCGCCGCGTCTATGCGTCGCTCAAGTTCTTCCTGTACACCTTCCTCGGCTCGGTGTTCATGCTGGTCGGGCTCGTCTACCTGTACCTGAAGGGCGGCAGCTGGCAGATCGCGGACATGGCGGCGCTGCCGCTGGGGATGCGCGAGCAGGTGTGGCTGTTCTTCGCGTTCCTGATCGCGTTCGCGGTCAAGGTGCCGATGTTCCCGGTGCATACCTGGCTGCCGGACGCGCACGTCGAGGCGCCGACCGGCGGCTCGGTCGTGCTGGCCGCGATCATGCTGAAGATCGGCGGCTACGGTTTCCTGCGCTTCACCCTGCCGATCGTGCCGGATGCCGGCCACGAGCTGGCCTGGGTCGTCATCGCGCTGAGCATGATCGCGATCATCTACGTCAGCCTCGTCGCCCTGGTCCAGGACGACATGAAGAAGCTGATCGCGTACTCGTCGGTCGCGCACATGGGCTTCGTGACCATGGGCATCTTCATCGCCTTCGCCCTGGTCCGCGACTTCGGCAACCTGGACGCGGCGCGCCTGGGCCTGCAGGGCGCGATGGTGCAGATGGTCAGCCACGGCTTCATCTCCGGCGCCATGTTCTCCTGCGTCGGCGTGCTCTACGACCGCCTGCACACCCGCCGCATCGCCGACTACGGCGGCGTCGCGAACGTGATGCCGTGGTTCGCGGCGTTCTTCATCTTTTTCTCGATGGCGAACTCCGGCCTGCCGGGCACCTCGGGCTTCGTCGGCGAGTTCATGGTGATCCTGGCCAGCTTCCAGCGGCACCCGCTGATCGCCTTCGGCGTCGCCACGACGCTGATCACCGGCGCCGGCTACACGCTGTGGCTGGCCAAGCGGATCGTGTGGGGCGAAATCGGCAACGCCAACGTCGCGGCCATGAAGGACATCGACATGCGCGAGTGGATCGTGCTCGGGACCTTCGCCGCCGGCGTGCTGCTCATCGGCATCTGGCCGAAGCCGCTGACCGACCTGATGGAGCCCTCCATCGCGCACCTGGCGAGCCAGCTCGCCGCCAGCAAGCTCTGAGGATGCACGCCGCATGATCGGGACCCTGCCCACCGCCGCCGACCTGATGCCGCTGCTGCCGGAACTGGTGCTCGTCGCCGGCGCGTTCGCGCTGCTGATGCTCGACCTGTTCCTGGACGAGGCGCGCCGCGGCATCACCAACACGCTGGCGATCGTCCTCCTGCTCGTGGTGGCGACGCTCGCCTTCACCGGTGCGGGCGGGCAGGGCACGGTGCTCAACGGCATGTTCATCCGCGACGTCATGGCCGACGTGCTCAAGGCCATCGCCTGCATCGTCACCGCGCTGTCGCTGGTCTATGCGTGGCCGTTCCTGCGCGAGCGCGGCTTGTACAAGGGCGAGGTCGCGGTGCTGATGCTGTTCGCGACGCTCGGCATGATGCTGCTGATCTCGGCCGGCAGCCTGGTGATGGTCTACCTCGGCCTCGAGCTGCTGGCGCTGTGCTCGTACGCGCTGGTCGCGATCGACCGCGACAGCGCGCTGTCGTCGGAAGCGGCGATGAAGTACTTCGTCCTCGGTTCGCTGGCGTCGGGACTGCTGCTGTACGGAATGTCGCTGCTCTACGGCGCGACGGGCACGCTCGACCTGGCCACGCTGCATGGCGCGATCGCGCTGTCCCAGGAGCGCACGCTGCTGCTGATGGGCACGGTGTTCCTGGTCGCCGGCATCGCCTTCAAGTTCGGCGCGGCGCCGTTCCACATGTGGCTGCCCGACACCTATCACGGCGCCCCGACCGCGATCACCGTCTTCATCGGCTCGGCGCCGAAACTGGCCGCGTTCGCGATGGCCTTCCGCCTGCTCGAGGCGGGCGTCGGCCCGCTCAGCGCCGAGTGGCGCCTGCTCATCGCCGCGCTGGCGGTCGCATCGCTGGCGGTCGGCAACCTGGTCGCGCTGATGCAGGCCAACCTCAAGCGCATGCTCGCGTATTCGACGATCTCGCACGTCGGCTTCGTGTTCATGGGCATCGCGGCGGCGAACCCGGCCGGCTACGCGGCGGCGATGTTCTACGCGATCAGCTACGCGATCATGGCCACCGCGGCGTTCGGTGCGATCGTGGTGCTGGCGCGCAATGGCTACGAGGCCGACGGCATCGACGACTTCAAGGGCCTGGCCTCGCGCAGCCCCTGGCTCGCCGGCATGATGCTGTGCGCGATGATGTCGCTGGCGGGCATTCCGCCCTTCCTCGGCTTCTGGGCCAAGCTCGCGGTGCTGCGCGCCGCGATCGGCGGCGACCTGCTGTGGCTGGCCATCGTCGGCATCGTGTTCGCGGTGATCGGCTGCTTCTACTACCTGCGGGTGTGCAAGGCGATGTACTTCGACGCCCCGCCGGAAGGGCTGCCGTCGCCGCGGCCCAACGACCGCATCCTGCGCACCGCCTTCGGCGTCAACGCGCTGGCGCTGCTGGCGCTGGGCCTGGCCTGGAACCCGATCATGGCGTGGTGCCAGCTAGCGTTCCAGGGCTGACGCGAGGGCATCGCGCGCGGGTTCCACGCGGCGCCTGGCGCCGGTCGCGACGCCGCTGCCATCGATCTCCAGCGACTGCGCGGCCATCGACGCCAGCGCTGTCCGGTGCGACACGACCACCACTGCGGTGTGCGGCAGCCGCCGCTGCAACGTCGACAGCACTTCGCGTTCCGAGGCCGCATCGAGTGCCCCGGTGGCCTCGTCGAGGATGGCGAGCGCCGGCTGCCGCAACAGCACCTGCGCGAGCAGGAGCCGCTGCAGTTCGCCGCCGGAGAACCGGCTGCCGGAATCCTGCAATGCGGTATCGAGTCCCCGGTCCGACCGGTGCAGGCGTCGGTCCAGGCCCACGTCGGCGAGCGCCTCCCACATCCGTGCGTCGCTCGCGTCGGGCGCGGCCCACAGCAGGCTTTCGCGCGCGCTCGCATGCCAGGGGCGGACCTGCTGGCTGACGTAGGCGCCCGTCGCGACCAGTGCCCGATACCCGTCGAAGTCGATCGCGTGCCCGCCGGCGTCCGCCTCGAATGCGGCTGGTTCCATCATTCCGGCGAGGATGTCGACCAGGCAACTCTTGCCGATGCCAGAATCGCCGCACACCAGGGTCAACTCCCCGGGCGCGAGGACGAGGCTGCGCACCTCGAGCGCGACGATCGACGGAGGAAGCCGCACGCGGTCGATGCGCAGCGTTCCCGCGAGCCCGTGCGATGCGCGGCCGCCCTGCTCGCGGACCTGCGGCGCAGGCGTGGATTCCGCTTCCAGCGCCATGTATCGGCGCCACAAGCCCAGCGCCGGCGCGGCCGAACGCAGTTGCTGGATGCCCTGCCGCGTCGACGCGAGGTAGGGCAGCAGGCGCCCGAGCAACAGGCACACCGCCACCAGGTTCGCCTGGCCGAAGCCGTTCCAGCGCTGCGCGAGCACGAACGCGGCGGCGATCGCCGCGGCCGCAAGCAACTCGAGCAGCAGGCGCCCGTGGGCGGCGAGCTCGAGCTGGCGCCGGTAACCGCGTCCCAGTTGCGCGGCGATGTCGCCGTAGGACGCATCGTCGGCCTCCTGCCGGCCGAACGAGCGCACGTGGCGCAGGCGCCGCGGGAAGTCTTCGCCGCGCCAGAACAGGCGGGTCATGCCGGCGACGTATTCGCGGCTGGTGCGCGACTGCTCGCGGCCGAACAGGCGCGCCGCCATCCACGCGAAGGCGGCGAACACCGGCAATGCCAGCAGCAGCGGTGGCGCCATCCATAGCGCGAACGCGAGCGTGACCACGGTCGTGATGATCGCGACGAGCAGCTGCAGCGCCGCGCTGAAGCCGTGGACGACGATCTCGATGTTGTAGGTCAGGACGTTGGCGATCTCGGCGGAGCTCGAATCCGCGAGCGACGCCAGCTTCGCGCGGATCAGCCGCGCGTGGACCCCGCGCCGCAACAACTCGCCGCAACGCGCTGCCAGCCGCGCGCCCAGGCACGACGCCGACCAGCGCAGCAGTGCGAACATGCCGGTGGCGATCGCGAAGAGCGCAGCGTGCGCGTCGAAGCTTGCCGCCGCGCCGGGCCACCGGTCGGCGAACGGCAGCACGGTCGATGGCTGGATCAGCGCCGCGAGGAGCAGTGCCGCCACGCTTCCGGCGAGCGCCGCCAGCAATGACGTCGCGATGTACGCGGCGACCTGCGCGTGGTCGCCCCGCGCGAAGACGCGCGCGAAGTCGCGCAGCGCCGCGCGCGGGGCGTCAGTCGAAGAGTCGCTGGAGTGCATCGACGGAACTCGCCGGATCGGGTCCGCGCAGCAGCCGGTACGCGGGCGCGCGCAGCGCCCAGCGTTCGAACCGTTCCCACCCCGGCTGGGTCCTGGCGTAGGCCTGGTCGTTGGCGATGGACGCCGCCACCTCATCCAGCGTCGCGGGCGTGAGCATCGCGCGCCCAGCTTCGCCGCGCTGCGCGCCGAGGATCACCGTCGCGACCAGTTCCAGCGGCGCCTGCGCGAGCCGCACCTGGCCGGGCGCGCGCCGCAGGTCGGCCTCGAACTTCTCCACGCCGCTGCGGCGCCGGATCACCGGCGATCCCGCGATCCAGCGTCGTGCTGCGTCGTCGGGGATGCCGGCGAGGGCATCGCGCTGCACGTGCACGAAGTTGGAGAGGCCGGTCGCCAGCATGCGATCGGGCTCGACGAAGGTCGCGTCCTCGGACAGGAAGTCCAGGCCGCGCAGCAGGCTGTGCAGCGCCAGCGTCGACTTGCCCGCGCCGCTGTCGCCGAGCAGCAGGACGCCGCGTCCGTTGCGGCCGACGCACGCGGCATGCAGCGGCACGAGTCGCTGGCATCGCGCCGCCAGCAGCAGGATCGCGAACTCGACCAGTTCGTAGCGCAGGTGGTAGGCGTGGTCCAGCATCTCGGCGGAAGCAACCACGCGCGCGCGTCGTCGCCGCGGCGAAACCAGCACGTAATTCCCGGCATCCATGATCCCGGACTGGAGGCGCTCGCCCAGCCGGGTGCGGACGGGGGGCGGTTCGCGGCCGCTCGTCGCGCGACGACGCGGCAACAGGCGGAGTTCGACGTCGAGTTCCGGGCCGTCATCCCGGAAGCGGTGCGGCGCCAGCCCGCCGCAGGCGGCTTCGGCGACCTCCAGCATGGCCGCGCTGTCGCTCCGGAAGCGGAAGCGACCGCCCATGGCCTGCTGGCATCTGGAACTCGTCATGCTGCGCACCGCGGGGAATGGATCCTGCCCGGGTAGGTGGGGCGGCGGCGGGAAAAGGTTGTCGCCCGGCACGCAACCATTCGCCGGTTGCCGGGGACCTACGGGCGACATGTCCCGGATCCTGCTCGCCCATTCCTATTTCCTGCGCTTCGACCAGAAGCAGTGGGAGCGCGGCAAGCCGTATCCGCCGCTCGCCACGATCCAGGTCGCCGCGATGCTGCGTGCGCTGGGGCACGAGGTGGTGCTGTTCGACGCGATGCTCGCGGAGGGCGTCGACGCCTACGTCGCCGTGCTGGGCGAGGTGCGGCCGGAGGTCGTCGTCCTGTACGAGGACAACTTCAACTTCCTCACCAAGATGTGCCTGGACCGCATGCACGAGGCCGCCTGCCGGATGGTGGCCGAAGCCGCCGCTTCGGGGGCGCGCGTCGTCGTCGCCGGTTCGGATGCGTCGGACCGGCCGAAGCCGTTGCTCGACGCGGGTGCCGACGCCGTGCTGGTGGGCGAGGGCACCGTCGCCTTGCGCGCGCTGATGGCGCGACTGGACCAGGATCGCGACATCGGTGCCGCGCACTGGGTCGCCGGCATCCCCGGCGTGGCGTCGCCTCATGTCGTGCAGGAGGTTCCCGGCGCTACGCCTGTCGCGCGGATCGCATCCCCGGGGAAGCCCGGCGCGCTGCCGCCGGATCGCCAGCTGTCCGGGGAGGCCGCGTGGGACCTGGTCGACATCGGGCGATATCGCCGCTTCTGGCAGGAGCGGCACGGCTACTTCAGCCTGAACATGGTCGCCTCGCGCGGTTGCCCGTTCCGCTGCAACTGGTGCGCCAAGCCGATCTGGGGCAACCACTACGCGCAACGCGCGCCGCGCGAGGTCGCGGCGGAAATGGCCTTCCTGAAGCGCGAATTCCAGCCAGACCACGTCTGGATGGCGGACGACATCTTCGGCTTCCGTCCCGACTGGCTGGCGGAATTCGCCGCGCACCTGCGGGAACTCGACGGCGTGGTGCCGTTCACCATCCAGGTCCGCGCCAACATGATCAGCGAGCGCATGGCCGACGCGCTCCACGAAGCCGGGTGCGTCGAAGCGTGGATCGGCGCGGAAAGCGGCAGCCAGCGGATCCTCGACGCGATGGCGAAGGACACCACCATCGGCGAACTGGTCGCGGCGCGCGAGCGGCTCGGCGCGCGCGGCATCCGCGTGGGCTTCTTCATCCAGCTCGGCTACCTGGGCGAACAGCTCGACGACCTGCTCGCCACGCGCGCGCTGGTCGTGCTCGCCGCGCCGGACGAAATCGGCGTCAGCGTGTCCTATCCGCTGCCGGGCACGCGCTTCCACGAGCAGGTCAAGGCGCAACTCGGCAGGAAGACGCACTGGAAGGAGAGCGGCGACCTGTCGATGATGTTCCGCGGCGCCTACGACTCGCAGTTCTATCGCGATTTCCGCGACCTGCTGCATCGCCAGGTCGAATTGCTGCAGCCGGCGCACGCGATGGCGCCGCGCGAATACCGCGACGCCTGCGATGGGCTCGATGCGCGCTGGAGGGCGCTGGTCGCCAGCGAACGCGGACATCGCAACCCGGGCGACGCCCCCGCTGCGCCGATGGAGTGCCATGCCGATGAAAACGTCCGCGCTGCCGCCACTCAAGGCGGTTAAGGCCGGCCTGCACGCCGCCACCGAGGCGCTGGCGATGGAGCTGGCGCAACCGGGGACGCCGACGCCGGATTGGGACGACGTGCAATGGCGGCTCGCATC
The DNA here is from genome assembly GCA_035497155.1 of Luteimonas sp. Taxonomy (GTDB): domain Bacteria; phylum Pseudomonadota; class Gammaproteobacteria; order Xanthomonadales; family Xanthomonadaceae; genus Cognatiluteimonas. Next base: position 4,685 of record DATJDY010000323.1, on the reverse strand, counting down.
CGCGGTCGCCGCGGCGCACGGGGTCTCGCCGCTGCTGGGCCGGCGCTGCCGCTGGCAGCATGGCGCCTGGCAGCGATACCTGCGCGACCAGCGCGCGCATGTCGAATGCCGCCAGCGGCGCATCGCCGCGCTGCTCGCGCGCATCGACGCCGGCGCGTGCACTGCAGGATTGCCGGTCGTGGCGCTGAAGGGATCGGCGCTGCATGCCATCGGCCTGTATGCGCCGGGAGATCGCCCGATGGCCGACATCGACCTGCTGGTGCGCGAAAGCGATGCCGGCACGGCGGTGGCGATGCTCGAGGCGCTCGGCTATGCGGAGTCGTACGCGCAGTGGAAGCATCGCGTGTTCAAGCCGGCCGGCGGCGCCCCGGTGCCCGGCCTCGGCGAGCACTGCGATACGCCGGTCACCATCGAGCTGCATTTCCGGCTCCAGGAGCGCTTGCCGGTTTCGCTCGCCGACATCACCGAACGCGTGTATCCAGCATCCGCGCGGCCCGGCTTGAACGCCTACGCGTCGACGGGTGCGCTGATGTGCCACCTCCTGCTGCACGCGGCGGGCGGCATCTGCAGTCGCAGCCTGCGCCTGGTGCACCTGCACGACATCGCGCTGTTGTCCGCGCGGATGGGCGAGGGCGACTGGCGCGAACTCGACGACTGCGACTCCGACGCGGGCGGTCCGGCGTGGTGGGCGTTGCCTGTCCTGCGCCTCGTCGAGCGCTACCATCCGGGCCTCGTTCCCGCAGGCGTCCTGTCGCGGCTGTCGCGGGAGTGCCCGTGGCTGCTGCGGGCGATCTCGCTTCGCCAGGACATGACGCGCGTGTCCTGTTCCGAACTCTGGCTGCATCCGCTGGACGGGCTGGAATGGTCGCGTTCGGCCGGCGACGCCCGCCGTTACCTCGCCAACCGGGCAAGGCCATCGCGCGAAGCGGTGCAGGAACGGGACGACATGATGCGCACCCAGCTGTGGCTGCAAGGCCAGGCCTGGCCGCGGATGGGCCACGCGCGGCGCGTGCTCCGCTGGCTGGCGCGACCGGTGCCGCGCATGGACATCCTCTATGCGGTGCGCGCGGCGATGGAGTCGCCGGTGCTGGCCTCCTGAGCGCGTCGGGCACCGGCATGCAACCCCGTGCAACGCGGGAGGCGGTGCCGGCCGAAGGCATCCGGTTGCGCTGCCCGTGTTGCGGCGCCGGCGTTGCAGCTTCCGCTTGTCCGGCCTGTGGTTTCGGCTTCGAGGTGCGCGACGGCATCGTCGACGCGCTGTCGCCGGGGTCGCGGGCGCGCCATGCCCGCTTCGTCGCCGATTACGAACGCATCCGCGAGGCGGAAGGGCGCGGCAGCGACCGCGCGGCGTACTACCTCGCGCTTCCGTATCGCGATCTTTCAGGCCGCGACCCGCGACAGTGGCACATCCGCGCGCGCAGCCACGATTACCTCATGCGACACCTGCTGCCGCGCGAGGGCGCGGGGGGCGCGTGCAAGGTGCTGGACCTCGGCGCCGGCAACGGCTGGATGAGCCACCGCCTGGCGCTGGCAGGCCATCGCCCCTGCGCCGTGGACCTCGTGGTCAACGACAGCGACGGGCTGGGCGCGGCACGACACTGCCTGGCACGGTTGCCGACGCCATTCCCGCGCTTCCAGGCAAGCTTCGACCGGCTTCCCTTCGACGATGCGCAGTTCGACCTCGCCGTGTTCAACGCCTCCTTCCACTACTGCGAGGATGCGGTGGCAACGCTACGCGAGTCCCTGCGCTGCGTGAAGCCCGCCGGCAGCGTGGTCATCGGCGACACGCCCTGGTATCCGCGCGAGGCGGATGGCAGGAGGATGCTGGCGGAGCAGCGGCTCGATTTCCTGGGCCGGCATGGCACGGACGGCGGTTCGCTCGACGCGATCGGGTTCCTGACCGACGCGCGCCTGGACGCGATGGCGCGCGCGCTGGGGATCCAGTGGGAAGTGCACCAGCCCTGGTACGGGCCGCGCTGGGCGCTGCGGCCGGCGATCGCGGCGCTGCGTCGCCGTCGCGCGCCGTCGCGGTTCCGCCTCCATGTAGCGCGCAAGCCATGCTGACGGCGGCGCATCACGGCCATCGGCGATAGAGGGCTTCGAAGGCCCGTGCGGTGAACCCGGCGTCTTCCGCGATCGCCAGGCGTTGCGCGGCCGACGCGAGTCGCAGGCGCAGCGCCTCGTCGCCGAGCACGCGGCCGATGGCATCCGCAAGCGCGGGCGCGTCGCCGGGAGGCGCGATGAGCGCGGCCGAAGGCGCCCATTCGAGGAGATGTCCCACCGCGGTGCCGACCGTCGGCACGCCGGCGATCGCCGCTTCGAGTGCGACCACGGGTCCCGCCTCGTGGAGCGATGCCATCACCAGCAAGTCGGACGCTTCCATCAGCGGGCGCAGCTCGCGCTGCGTCATGAAGCCATGGAAATGCACGCGGTCGTCCAGCCCGAGTTCCGCGGCGAGCCGCTGCACTTCGCCATCCAGCGTATCGACGCCCACGATGTCCAGCGAGAAGTCCGCGCCGCGTTGCGCGAGGATCGACAGCGCGCGCAGCAGCGTCGCCTGGTCCTTCACCCGGTTGAGGCTGGCGACATGGATGAGGCGAATCGGCCCGGCGCTGCGCTCGCATGGTGGCGATGGCGGCCATGCGCCGAGGTCGACGCCGAGCGGAACCCGATCCGCGCGAATGCCGAGATCGCGCAGCGAGGCCAGGATGGGCGCGCTGGCCGCGGTCACGGCATCGGCGGCGCGCAGCACGAACGCTTCGCGCATCCGGCTGGCGAGCCGCCGGCGGCCGCCGTAGTCGATCGCGGGCAGGGCCACGAGTTCGCCGCCGGCGATATGCACGAGGCAGCGCACGCGCAGCAGTCGCGCCGCCGCGACGGCGACCAGGCCGCAGGAGCCGGAGAAGATCGCCTGGATGCAGTCGAACGGCGCACGCCGGTGTTCGACGAGGATGGCCCGCACGGCACGCACGCGGGTCCAGCCTTCGCCGATGTTGTGGATGCGGGCGCCGGCCAGGCTCCATTCGGCACGGGCGGCTTCCTGGTGCAGCGCGAACACATGCACTTCGTGGCGTCGCGACAGCCGTTCGACGAGTGCGAGCAGCGCGGGGATCACGCGCCGCTCGCCGCTACGGTCGACGCCCCCGGGCACGACCAGCGCGAGCTTCACCGCCGGCCCCGCGCATGGGCGTCGCGTACCAGCGCGTAGGCGCCGGCCCAGCGCCGGCCCACTGCCTCGAAGGACAACGTCGCGTCGAAATGCGCGCGCACCCGTGCCGGCGACGTGCGCTGCGACGCGGCTTCCACGAGCGCTCCGGCGAGGCGCGCGGCATCGCCGGGCGGCCACAGGCGACCGACGGCACCGTCGCCGGTCAGGGCGCGGAACGACGGGATGTCGGCGACCACCGGCGTGGCGCCGCAGGCGAGTGCTTCCAGCAGGGCGTAACCGCAGCTTTCCGAGCGGCTGCCGGAGACGAAGAGGTCGGCGGCGCGCATCAGCGACTGGACCTGCGCATGCGGCACGCTGCCGAGGAAATGCACGCGATCGGCGAGCTGCGGGCAGGCGCGCACGCGGTCCTGCACCTCGGCCAGCAATGGCGCGGAGCCGAATGCGCACCACAGCTGCAGTCCCGGCAGCCGCATCGCGGCCTGCGCGACGCCATCGATGACGGTGAGCGGATCCTTGCCGGCATTCATGTGCCCGACCCACAGCACGCACGGGTCGCCATGGATGCCGGTATCGGCGCGCGCGCGCCGGCGATCGCCGGGCGCGAAGCGGCTGCTGGATTCCGGGATCGCGAAGACCGGCATGCGCGCCGGGAACGCGTGGGCGTCGAAGAATGGCCGGGCCTGTGCCGCAGCGGTGAACGCAACGCCCGAAACCGCCGAGTACCAGTGCCGCCACTGCGGTACGCGCCACCAGCGCGGCGGGTGGTCGGCATGGTCCTGGCACAGGATCGCCAACCGCGGCAGCCGGCGCGACACCGCGAACGCTTCGCCCGCGAACGCCAGCCCATGCACGTGCAGGACATCCGCGCCGAGCTCCGCCAGCAGGCCCGCGATGCGGCGAGCGCGCTTGGGCGCAGTATCCAGTGCGGCGACGTCGACGAAGTGGTATTCGATGCCATCGCGCACGAGGCAATCGGGTTGCGATGCCGCCTGCACGACCGTAATGCGGACGCCGCCACTGGCGGCGATCCCGGCGACATCCGCCAGCGAACGCCAGCGGTCGAGCAGCGCGGCAGGCGCAAGCCCTTCCGGCGCTGGCTGGAAGCTGGCCTGGACGACGTGCAATGCGGCAGGGCCTGGCGCTAGAGGCCGGAGAGCTGCGGCATGCGCAGGCTCAGCAGCCGGCTGGCCAGCTCCAGTTCCCACGGCCGGTCGTAGTTGCCGTGGCGGTAGCGCCAGGCTGCCATCGCGCGCAGTCCGCGCTTGGCCCAGGCCGGCGAACCCAGGTCCTGCACGGTCGGATAGCGGCAACGCAGCACCGTCACGAAGTCGTGGATCCGCTGCCGCAGCCTGTCGTCCAGCCATGGCGCATCGGCGTGGCACGCGTAGGCGACCCAGCGCGGCTGCGCCCATTGCTCCGGTGTCGTCGGGAATACCACCGGCGCGCCATCCAGGCCGAACAGCGGTTTCGCCGGCCGCCTGGCACGATCCTGCTCGTGCCGGCTGTTTTCCGGCAG
>DATJDY010000322.1:0-4929 GCA_035497155.1 Luteimonas sp. | reverse complement strand
TCGAGGGCGACAGCGCGGCGGCCGCCGCGGACGCGACATGGCGAGCATCCTCGGGATCGACGCGCAGCATGTACGCACCAAGATGCGGATCCGGCGCTCCGGGAACCAGCAGAGCGTATTCGTTCCCACCGTCCGCGGCGTCCACGGATGGCTGTCCGCGCAACAGGTGCGCGACCACGCCGACGATCCGCAGCGGTTCTCCGTCGAGGTACAGCGCCCGCCCGACGGCGGCCTGGTCGCTTCCATGCAGGCGCTGCGCGAGGGCATGCGACACGATGGCCGTGCCGGGTGATGCATCGGCGTCGCCCTCGACCGGGAACTCGTCGTCGAGGAAATCGCGACCCGCGACCAGGTCCAGGCCGAGCGCGGCGAGGGCGCCTTGTGTCGTTTCGTACTGGCTGGCGGCGACGCCATCGAGACCGGTCGCATCACGCGAAGCGTGGCTGGAGATGTCGATGCCAAAGGGCGTCCCGCCGATCGCGACCACGCTGCGCACCCCCGGCAACGCGCGCAGGCGGGCCATGGCCTCCGGCCGCACGAGCGTGCCATCGGTGGGCATCGGCAGCACGACCAGCCCGGCCTCGTCCATGCCGCTGGGAAGGCGCATCGCGGCAATGTCACCGGTGAGCATGGCGAAGGTGTTGGCGCACGCCGCGGCGGCGAACGCCACCTGCAATGCGAGCAGGCCGGCGATCGCGCGATGCCGGGACATCGCCTGCAGCAGCGGGGACCGGATGCGCGACATCATGCGCACCGCAGGTTGGCGGCCGGCGCCACCCGGCAAGCACGCCAGGCGGGAAGTGCCCCCGCAGCGAGCGCGGCGAGCAGCGAAGCGCCGAGTGCCGCGAGTAGCGCGCCAGCATGCATGTGCGCGAGCGAGGCATAGGCGTCGGGACGACGCCGCACCAGCCAAAGCCCGGCCTGCGCCAACGCGACGCCCACGCAACCACCGGCAAGCCCGAGCAGGGCCGCCTCGACGGCGAAGCGCTGGAAAACCTGCGACCGCGTGGCGCCCATCGCGCGTCGGATTCCGACATCCAGTTCCCGCGCGAGGAATCGCGCGAGCAACAGGCCGGCGGTGTCGAGCAGGCAGACCAGGAAGAACGCCAGGGACAACCCGCATTGCACGAACACTTCGCGCGGAACGGCCTGCAATTTCCGCAAGCAGTCGTGCACGGTCAGCAACGCCGGCGACTCGATCCGTACGTGGCGGCCGTGCGCGCGCTGACCCGCGGCGTATGCCCGCAGGAAGTCGCGATAGCGGCCTGCGGCACCGGCGCCGGGCAACCGCACCCAGAACTGCAACCAGGCGCACCCGTCGCCGGTACGCGCGCTGTCGCCCCAACAGGTCGTGCCGCCTGCGAAGGGCAGCGAGAGATCGACGGCGGCCTGCAGCGGGAGGAAGAAACCGTCCTCGCGATACGCGGCATCCCCGCCGGCGCCGCCATAGAACAGAGGCGTGGCTTGCCAGTCCCCCGTGACGCCGATGACCCGGAACGCGGTGCCCTCGATGCGGACGATCTGGCCGACCGCGTTGCGCGCGCCGAACAGGCTGGCGGCGACGTGCCTGGACAGGACGACGAGGTGCGCGCCCTCGTCGTCGTCCGTTGCCGACCATCCGCTTCCGCCATCGAAGGGCACGCCGAACAGCGCGAAGAATCGTGCTGTGGCGTAGCGCCCTTGGATGGCGAGCGGCGCGACGCCGTCGACGGCATCCAGGCGGGCCCGGCCGCCCGCCATGATCGCCTGGCTTGAGGCCATGCCCGAATGCAGCAGGTTGTGCGCGTCGAGCCAGGTCATGCGTTCGCCGGGATCGAATGCGCCCCCCGCGGCGGCGGCGAATCCGGGCGGACTGGCGTCGAGGTGCGGATGGAACAGCTCGCCGCTGCGGCCGGGCAGTGGATCCCGCGTCAGTTCGCCGAGCAGCGTCGCCATCGTTGCGACGGCGCCGATGCCCAGGCCGATGGCGAGGATCGCCAGCAGCGATCCGAGCCTGTCGCGCGCGATGGAATGCAGCGCGAGGCGCAAGTGGTATCCGAACATGTCAGCGGCTCCATCCCGCGCGAAGGGGGACGGCACCGTTCCCCTCGAACTCGGCAAGCGCGCCGTCGACCATGTGCAACCGGCGCTCGGTGCGCGCAGCCACCACGACGTCGTGCGTCACCACGAGCACCGTGCTGCCCGATGCATTGAGCCCGGCCAGCAAGTCCATCACGCCTTCGGCCATCCGCGAATCCAGGTTGCCGGTCGGTTCGTCCGCGAGGATCAGGCGCGGCCGTCCCACGATCGCGCGCGCGATCGCAGCGCGCTGCTGCTGGCCGCCCGACAGCTGCGCCGGGAAATGATGGGCGCGAGCTTCGAGGCCGACGCGCGCAAGCGCCTCGCGCGTGCGGCGGCGCCGCTCCTTTCCGCCCACGCCGCGCAGTCGCAACGGCAGTTCGACGTTGTTGTGGATGTCGATGTCCGGGACGAGATGGAAGCCCTGGAACACGAATCCGATGGAGCGGCATCGCAATGCGCTGCACGCGCCATCGCCGAAGCCGGAGACGTCCTCGCCGCAGAACCGGTACTGGCCGCTTGTCGGGGGCTCGAGCAGGCCCGCCACCGCGAGCAGGCTGCTCTTGCCGGAGCCCGACGGCCCGAGGATGGAGACGAATTCACCTTCATCGACGCGCAGGTCCACGTCGCGCAGCGCGTGCGTCTCCACGAGGCCCGCGCGATGGATCATCGATATGCCGTGCATTTCCAGCACGGGCTTGGCCGTCCCTTGCATCGCTCGCCCCCCGCCGCTTCCTGCGGCGCGGATGCAGGCTACGGCGCCCGCGGGGCGATGTCACCGCCGTGACTGCGCGTCACGGCGGGGCCGCTGCAGTGGATTACCGCGAGCCGGTCATAGCGGCGTTCGCGCCGGTCTGCTTCGCCGCGTCGGCGACGGCCGCCATGCCTTCGGCCGATTGCTTCCAGGCTTCGTACTGCTCGTCGAGCGCGGCGCGTTCCTCGGCGCTGAACAGCTGGCGCGCCATCTTGAACATCGTCTTCTCTTCTTCCTTCGCGTGGTGCTCGACGAACTCGCCGAACACCTTGGCGCGGCCGGCGAACTGCGGCGTGCCCACGTCGGCGGCGTGCACGTCCGGCATCACCGTCATCTCGACGGCGCGATGCTCCTCGACGGCTTCGGCGTGCGTCTTCAGGCCGTCGCGCTCGGCGCGCTCGGCGAAGGCGGGGTAGAACACCTTCTCTTCCCACTTCGCGTGCGGGAGCAGGCCTTCGTCGATCTTCGCCAGCAGCTCGCCGCGGGTCTTGATCGCGCGGTCGGTGGTGTCGTTGAGCTTGTCGAACAGGTCGCGGATCTCGTCGTGTTCGGCCGCAAGTGTCTTCAGGATGTCGCGTGCCATGGGCGTGCTCCGGTCGGGGATTTGCCCCAGTGTCGGAACACGGGCATCGCGCCGCCGTGAAGCCGGCGGCGCGGTCCCGCCGTTCAGCGCGGTGCGTAGCGCAGCGTCACCCTCCATTCGCGCCCGGGCTGGTTGTAGAACGCCGCGGTCTCGTAGAAGCGGTCGAAGGCGTTGTGCAGGCCGGCCTGCAGCGTCCACCCGGCGCCGAGCGTGCGCTCGGCCCGCAGGTCCACGGTGGCGTAGCCGCCCATGGGGATCGCGTTCTGCACGTCGTCGAAGCGGCGGCCCTGCGCGACGACACTCGCGCCGACGCGCCATTCGCCCAGGCTGCGATCCGCGTCGATGCGCGCGGTACGGCGCGAACGTCGCGGCAGCAGCTTGTCGTACGCCGTGGTGCTGTGGTTGCGCGGGTCCATGAACGTGGCCTGCGCATTCACGTCCCAGCCCGCGAGCGTGGCGCCCGCGCCCAGCTCGGCGCCGCGGATCCGCGCGCTCTCGATGTTGTTGGCCACGAAGATCGTCGGGTCGTACACGATCAGGTCGTCCACGGTGGTCTGGTACGCATTGAGCTGCCAGTGCCAGCCCTGCAGCTTCTGCGCGATCCCGAGCTCGGCACTGCGCGAGGTCTCCGGCTTCAGGTCCGGATTGCCGTAGTACGGGAAATACAGCTCGTTGAAGCTCGGCGCCTTGAACGCGGTGCCGTAGCTCGCGGTGAAGCGCAGGCCGTGCGCGACGTCCATGCCCCAGGCGAAGCTGCCGGTGTCGTGGTCGCCGAACTGGCTGTTTTCGTCGTGGCGCGCGGAGAGCTGCACGTCCTGCTTGCCGAACGCTCCCTGGTATTGCGCGAAGCCGGCGCGGTTGCTGCGATAAGCGTCGAACGCGCTGAAGCCGCCGATCACCCCGCCGGCGTCGCGCGCCCAGTCGGTGCCGACGGTCAGCAGCTGGCCGGCAGCGAGGCTCACGTCGGCCTGCACGCCGGCGCTGTCGCGGTGGGTGGCGAAGCCGTCGGTCGGCACGTGCCCCATGAAGTTGTCGGAAGTGTCGGTGTTGCGGCCCGCGGTGAGCTGCAGCGCCACGCGCCGGCCCGCGTAGCGCACGCGGCCGCCGACCACCTGCTGGATGGTGTCGGAGTTGTCGGGCAGGCCCCACGTCGGGTCGCCGTCGTATTCGCTGTGGCCGTCGGCGCGCATCGCGTGCACGTCGGCCTTCCATGCATCGCTGAAATCGAGCCCGCCGCGCAGCGAGACCGCATTGTTGCGATAGCCGTCGCGATCCGGATCGGGATGGTCCATGCCGCAGCCGGCGAACAGCGGCGTGGCGCTGCCGCGGCACACGTTGAAGCCTTCGTCCGACTGGTGCGTGGCATCCACGCCGAACCAGCCGCGCACGCCGTTCAACAGCGTGCCGTTCGAAAGCCTGCCGCCGACGTCGAGTCCGGCGCCGGCTTCGCGCAAGCCGTAGGTGCCAGCACCGACGTGCGCGCGCACATGCGTGCCCTGCCGCGCGCCGCGGGTGAACACCTGGATGACGCCGC
>DATJDY010000321.1:0-2027 GCA_035497155.1 Luteimonas sp. | reverse complement strand
ATGCGCTCGTTGCTCATGCCCGAGGAGGTCGGCCCGACCAGCAGGACTTCCACCTTCGATGGCTCCCAGCCGGTTTCCTCGACCAGTTCGCGCCGCGCCGCGTCTTCCAGCGTGTCCTCGCCCGACTGGTCGCCGACCAGGCCGGCGGGCATCTCGATCGTCGGGGCGCCGAGCGGGATCCGGTATTGCTCGACGAACAGCACCCGGTCTTCCGGCGTCAGCGCGACGATGATGACCGCCATGCCCTTGCCGTGGGTGCGCTCGGCGTATTCCCAGCGCCCCCGGTGGCGCAGGCGCAGCCACTGGCCTTCGTAAAGGGTTTCGGCGGGGGCGTCGGCATCGGGATCGGTCATGGATCGATGCTATCGCGGCTGCGGTGCCCTGTGTTCAGGCGGGTACCGGGGGGGCGGCCATCGGCAGGCCCGCGGCATCGTGCAGCCGGCGCCGGGTCATCGGCCCGAAGCGCAGCGATTCGCACAGCGCCAGCAGCAGCGCGGCGTCGGGCGCGCCGCGCGCGAAATCGGCGTCGTGCGACAGGGGCGCGTCGCAGGCAATGGTCGTGAGCCGGCGATAGAGCAATGCCTGTTCGCGGTGCGCGCGCAGCTTCGCCGCGATCGACGCTGCACCGCGCACGCGCAGGTACGGCACTTCCTCGACCCGTTCCAGCAATGCGTCCAGGGTCTCGAAATGCGCGAGCAGCACCGCGGCGGTGCGCGCGCCGATGCCGGGCACGCCGGGGATGTTGTCGACCGCGTCGCCGCACAGCGCGAGGTAGTCGGCGATCTGGTGCGCGTCGACGCCGTGCCGCGCCTTGACGCCTTCGCTGCGCCAGCGCGTGTTGCGCGCGTAGTCCCATTGCTCGTCGAATTCGCCAAGCAGCTGCGAGAGGTCCTTGTCCGCCGACACGATCACGCCGCGCTGTCCCTGCGCGCGGCCATGCACGAGCGCGCTGCCGATCAGGTCGTCGGCCTCGTATTCGCCGTGCGCCAGCACGACCAGCCCCAGCGCGATGCACAGCGACTTGCAGTGGCCGAACTGCCGCTTCAGCTCTTCCGGGGCGGGTTCGCGGTTCGCCTTGTAGGCGGGGTAGAGCGCGTTGCGGAAGCAGGAGTCGAGCGCCTCGTCGAAGGCCACCGCGATGTGCTGGGGGCGCGAGCGCTCGAGCAGTTCCAGCACGAAGCGCGCGAAGCCGTGCACGGCGTTCGTCGGCCAGCCCTCCGCGTCGTGGAATTCATCCGGCATGGAATGCCAGGCACGGAACACGTACATGCTGGCGTCGACCAGGTACAGCGTCGGCCGCGGTGCCGTGCCGTCGCTCACGAGGGACGCCAGTCGGTGAGCAGCGCGAGCGGGTCGGGGCGTTCGCGCTCGGGCGCCTCGATCTTCGGGGTGCCGATGTGGATGAAGCCGGCGATACGTTCGTCGGCGCCGAGGCCGAGCAGGCGCAGGATCGCTTCGTCGTACGCGGGCCAGCCGGTCAGCCACTGCGCGCCGAAGCCTTCTGCCTGCGCCGCCATCAGCAGCGCGAAGCAGACGCAGCACGCGGAGGCGAAGCGTTCGGCCTCCGGGATCTTCTCGTCCGGACCCAGCTGCGCGACCACGGCGATCGCGAGCGGTGCGTGGAACCGGTTGCGATCCTTGTCGAGCACGGCCGCGCCGGCATCGGGATCGCGCTCGAGCGCGCGCGCGACGAGGGCCTCGCCGAGCGTTGCGCGCGCATCACCGGCGATGCGCACGAAGCGCCAGGGAACGCGCTTGCCGTGGTCCGGGACGCGGACTGCCGCGGCCAGCATCCGCTCCAGTACGGCGGCGTCCGGGGCGGGCGCTTCGAGCTGCCGGGCGGGTACCGACCGGCGCCCGTTCAGGAACATGAGTCCGGCCGTCACGCTGGCCCCAGGTCGGTTTGGGATGGGCATCACATATCCTTTCACGGGCGATGGACTGACGTTCCACGACCATTATGCTCGGCAGTCGTCAGCTTGTGCCGTGGCATGGAGCCCGGCAGGGGGTTGTGGCGTGTCTATCCA
>DATJDY010000320.1:0-1661 GCA_035497155.1 Luteimonas sp. | reverse complement strand
AAGGGCCGGGTCGGCGTCGTCTCGCGTTCCGGCACGCTCACCTATGAAGCGGTGTTCCAGACCACCAACGAGGGCCTCGGCCAGAGCACGGTGATCGGCATCGGTGGCGACCCGATCAACGGCCTCAACTTCATCGATTGCTTGAAGCTGTTCCAGGACGACCCGCAGACCGAAGGCATCATCATGGTCGGCGAGATCGGCGGCAGCGCCGAGGAAGACGCCGCCGAGTTCATCAGCGAGTACGTCACCAAGCCGGTGGTGTCGTTCATCGCCGGCGCCTCGGCACCGGCCGGCAAGCGCATGGGCCATGCCGGTGCGATCATCTCCGGCGGCAAGGGCACCGCCGCGGCGAAGTTTGCCGCACTGGAGAAGGCCGGCGTCACCACGGTCAAGTCGCCGGCGGACCTCGGCACCGCGCTGGCGAAATTGATGAAGTAAGCGCCGCTTCGGGCTTGCAGGAAAGGCCGCGCCTGTCGCGGCCTTTCTTTTTACTACGGCGCTTTTTCACGGCGCCCGTCGCCGCCGCCACTATGATGGCCACCCCTCGTCGCGGGTGTCCGCCCATGTCTTTGTCGCTACGCCTGGCCTTGGCCCAGTTCGATTTCCCGGTCGGCGCGGTGGCCGCCAATGCCGCCAAGGCGCGGGAGCTGATTGCGCAGGCGCGGTCCGGCGCGGCGGCGCTGGTGCTGTTTCCGGAACTCATGCTCAGCGGTTATCCGCCGGAGGACCTGCTGATCCGCCCGAGCTTCCTGCAGGCCTGCGCCCGCGAGCTCAACGCGCTGGCAGCGAGCACCGACGGCATCGTCGCCGTGGTCGGCCATCCGCACAGCGAGGGCGAGTTGTACAACGCCGCCAGCGTGCTGCGCGAAGGGCGGGTGGAATGCACCGCGACCAAGCAGGCGTTGCCCAACTACGGCGTGTTCGACGACATGCGCTATTTCCGTCCCGGGCACACTACGGCGACCACGGTCATCGACGGCGTGCGCGTGGGCCTGCTGGTGTGCGAGGACATCTGGCAGAGCGAGCCGGCGGCAAGCGCGGCGGCCGCCGGCGCGGAGTTGATCGTGGTGATCAATGCCTCGCCGTGGGACGTGACCAAGCAGGCCGCGCGCGAGGCGGTGCTCAGCACGCGCGCGCGCGAAACCGGCTGCGCCATCGCCTACCTCAACCTGGTCGGCGGCCAGGACGAGGTGGTGTACGACGGCGCGTCCATGCTGGTCAACGCGGATGGCAGCATTGCCGCGCGCGCACCGGCATTTGCCGATGCGTTGCTGTTTGCCCGCTTCGACGCCGACACCCGCACCTTGCATGCCGACCACTGGCCGAGCGCCGTTGACATCAGCCCCGAGGCCGCGCTGTACACGGCGCTGACCCGCGGCATCCGCGATTACGTCGACAAGAACGGTTCGCGCGGCGTGCTACTGGGCTTGTCCGGCGGCATCGACTCGGCGCTGACCCTCGCCCTCGCGGTCGATGCGCTCGGTGCGGAGCGCGTGACCGTGGTGATGATGCCCACGCGCTACACCTCGCAACTGTCGCAGGACGGCGCGCGGGCACAGGCCGAGCGCCTGGGCGTCGCCTATCACGTCATCGATATCGAGCCGACCTACCAGGCGTTTCTGGCCTCGCTCGCCCCGGCTTTTGCCGGCGCCGCCATCGAC
>DATJDY010000319.1:0-2475 GCA_035497155.1 Luteimonas sp. | reverse complement strand
TGACGTTTTCCTGGCCGGCGGGCGCGAGATCCAGGCCGAGCCTGCGCTGCATGCGCGCCAGGCCTTCCGCCATGTCCTCGGAGAAACCGAAGCAGGCTACGCGCTCGCGCGGGAATCCCCGCAGGTATTTCGCGTAGGTGTCGTGGAAGCGCGGGATCTCTATGAACGTCGCGAGGTCCAGCCCCGGGCGCAGGCCGCGGATGGCCTGCAGCGGTCGCCGGGCCTCGACGTCGCGCAAATAGTGTTCGTACCGGGACACCATCCGCTGCACCGGATCGCGCAGCCACACCACCACGTCGCCGCGCGCCGCGAGGTACTTCAGGGGCAGGAAGTGGCCGTGCACCGCCTCGTACCCGCGCAGTCGGCGCGTCGCCCGCGGAATGCCGGCCAACGCACGGACGAGCCGGACGGGCCCTGAATGGCTCAACGGGCGATCGTCGTAGTCCTTGAGCAGCCCCGGCCCGTATCTCCGGGACAACAGAGCGCCGAAGGTGGTGCCGGCAGTCTTGGGGATGTGGACCGAAATCAGCATGCGGGGCGTAGGGACGGGCAAGGGCGCCCGCTATAATGGCCGAATGCGTAAATTACCCGCAGATCGGTCGCGGAGCGCGGCTGATCGCCCGGCGATCTTCGTGCTGGGAATGCATCGCAGCGGCACGTCGGCGGTGGCCCGGGTACTCGCCCTGCTCGGCGCGAGGCTGGGTTCGGAAATGATTCCCCCGGGCGACGACAACCCGGAGGGCTTCTGGGAACACGCCGAAGCCGTCCGGATCAACGAGGCGCTGCTCGCGGGGCTGGGCATGGCCTGGGACGATCCGCGGCCCATGCCCGAAGGATGGCTGGAGACGCCGGCTGCCCTCGCGGCGGAACGCGGAATCGCGGCGTTGGTGGATCGCGAGTTCGCGGCCCCCGGACTCTGGGCGCTCAAGGATCCGCGGCTCTGCCGATTGTTCCCGTTGTGGCGTCGCGTCGTGGAGAAGGCGGGCGTGGCGCCGCGCGCGCTGCTGGTGGTGCGCAATGCCGTCGAAGTGGCGCAGTCGCTCGAACGGCGCAACGCGTTGCCACGGCCGGTCGGCGAATTGCTGTGGGCGAGGCACCTGATCGAAGCGGAGGCGGCTTCGCGCGGCCTGCCGCGGGCGGTGGTGGGCTACGACGCGCTCCTGGCCGGCTGGCGCGACGCGATGGCGCGGATTTCCGGGGACATCCAGGTCGAACTGGACTGCGATGGCGCGACGGCCGCGGCCATCGATGACTACCTGCGTCCCCAGCTGCGGCACCACCATGCGCGCGACGATACCGCGTTGCCGGGAAAGCTGGTCGCGCCGGTTGCCGCGTCGCTGCAGGATGCCTCCGGCGCAGCACTGGCGAGCGCCGTCGGCGCGCAGGCGGCCGGGCTCGAGGAGCGACTTGGTCCTGCAGGCGCCGTGGTCGATGGCCTTGCGTCCATGCTCGTGCGAGCGCGCCGCGAATCGGCCGATACGGCGACGCATTCGCGGATCGTGCAGCTGCAGGAGGAACTGTCCGGGGCCACCGCATGGGCCGCTTCGCTGCAGGCCGAGCTGGAAGCGCTCGGCGACCAGTACAGGCGCGTCGAGGCGGATCGCGACGAGAAGATCGCGTGGGCGCGAGCGACCGAATCGAACCTCGCCGAAGCGGGAAGCAGGATCGTGCAGCTGCAGGAGGAACTGTCCGGGGCCGTTTCGTGGGCGGGCTCGCTGCGGGACGATGCGGAGAAGCTCGGTGAGCTTTACAGGCGCCTGGAAACGGATCGCGACGAGAAGATCGCGTGGGCTCGCTCGCTCGAGCAGGAATTGCAGGGCGCGCGCCGTGCGCATGGAGAAGTGTCCGCCGAGGCCGCCAGGCTGGCAGTGGAAGTCGAGAGGATGAAGGTGGAAGAAATGGCAATGGAACGCCTCGGGCGGCAGATACTGGAGGAGTTCGACGCGTTGCGCGGCGAAATGGCGCGGCGATCCGACGCCGACCTGCAGGCACGGGAGGAAGCCGAAGGCCAGGCCGCGACGTTGATGGCGACCCTGGAGGATGTCCATGCGACGCTGGCGTCCGTGCGCGCCGAAATGGACGGCTTGCGGGAATCCCGCGATGAAATCCAGTGCAAGCTCGACGCCCGTCGCGAGCACGCGGAAGCACTCGAACGCGACCTGCAGGCAGTGCTGGGTTCCCGGTCCTGGCACATTACGGCGCCGTTGCGCTGGCTGATCGCAAGGCTCACCGGCCGTGGCGATGGCATCGCGATGCCGAAGCTCCGCACGGACGCCTCCGGCGCCGCGCGGCCTGCCGTTCCCTCGCCCGATGCGGGGCCGGACCCGCTGGCAGGCGTCGCGTTCGAGGACGTCGGGAGTCCGCTGGTCTCGGTCGTGATCCCCGCCTACGGCAAGCTCGACTACACGGCGGCCTGCCTGCGCTCGCTCCACGTCCTGCCCGACCGCGCCACGCGCGAAGTGATCGTCATCGAGG
>DATJDY010000318.1:0-9540 GCA_035497155.1 Luteimonas sp. | reverse complement strand
GGTCTCGCCGAGCAGCCGGTACTGGCCCAGCGCCTCGACCGCGACCAGCTGGGTGTGGCCGCCGGACACCAGCAGGGCCACGAACGGCGGCGCCAGCTCCGGGTCCTCCAGCAGCGGCGCCAGCAGGTGGCCTTCCATGTGGTGGACGGCGACCGCCGGCACGCCCAGCCCCCAGGCCAGCGAGCGGGCCACGCCCGCGCCGACCAGCAGGGCGCCGACCAGGCCTGGCCCGGCGGTGTAAGCCACCCCATCCAGATCGGCCGTGGTCAGGCCGGCCTCGGCCAGGGTCTGGCGGATCAGGGGCAGCAGCTTGCGCACGTGGTCGCGGCTGGCCAGCTCGGGCACCACCCCGCCGTATTCGGCGTGGAGGGCGATCTGGCTGTAGACGGCATGGGCGAGCAGCCCCTCGGCGCCCGGCCGGGCGCCGTCGGGGCCGGCGGCCGCCAGGTCGAAGACGGCCACGCCGGTCTCGTCGCAGGAGGTTTCGATGCCGAGGACTTTCAAGCGGTTGCGCGCTCCGTGGGGCAGCCGGTATCATACGCGGCTCGCCCGTTTGCCCGGGCGTTCAACCCTGAACCGCGCGCCATGCCGGCGCCGCCCGACCCCGAGACATCGCATGCCCAGCGTCAAAGTCCGCGAGAACGAGCCCTTCGAGTTTGCCCTGCGCCGCTTCAAGCGCACCTGCGAGAAGGCGGGCGTGCTCGCCGAGACCCGCAAGCGCGAGTTCTACGAGAAGCCGACCCAGGAGCGCAAGCGCAAGGCCGCCGCCGCGGTGAAGCGCCAGGCCCGCCGCAGCTCGCGCGACGTCACCAAGCGCCAGCGGCTGTACTGAGTCTCCGCGGCCCCCGGGTCGCGACTCTCAAGGCATCCCGAAGGCCGGCACGCGCAGCGTAGCCGGCCTTTTTGCTTTCCCCATTTCCCTTTCCCTCTTCCCCATTCCCGCCCTTATGACCCTCAAGACCCAGCTCACCGACGACATGAAAGCCGCCATGAAGGCTGGCGAGAAGGATCGCCTCGGCGTGATCCGCCTGATCAATGCCGCGATCAAGCAGAAGGAAGTCGACGAGCGCATCGAGATGACCGATGCGCTGGTGCTGGCCGTGCTGGAGAAGATGGTCAAGCAGCGTCGCGATTCGATCTCGCAGTACGACGCCGCCGGCCGCGAGGATCTCTCGGCGGTCGAGCGCTACGAACTCGGCGTGATCGAGGCCTACCTGCCCGCGAAGCTCGACGAAGCCGCGATCCTCGCCGAGATCGACCAGGCCATCGCCCGGACGGGCGCGACCTCCGGCGCCGACATGGGCAAGCTGATGGGCGTGCTGAAGCCGGCGCTGGCCGGCAAGGCCGACATGGGCCTGGTCTCGAAGCTGGTCAAGCAGAAGCTCGGCTGAGCGATGGCGGGGGCGTCTCCGCTGCTGTCGGTGCGGCCGGCGAACGCCGGCGACGTGCCGCTGATCCGGGCGCTGATCGCCGAACTGGCAGCGTACGAACGCCTGGCCGATGCGGCGGTCGCCACCGAGGACGGCCTGCGCGAACAACTGTTCGGCGCGCAGCCGGCCGCGGAAGTGCTGATCGGCGAAGTCGACGGCCAGGCCGCCGGTTTCGCCCTGTTCTTCCACAACTTCAGCACCTTCCTCGGCAAGCGCGGGCTGTACCTCGAAGACCTCTTCGTGCGCCCTGCGTTCCGCGGCGCGGGCCTGGGCAGGCGCCTGATGGCGTCGCTGGCGGGGATCGCCGTGGAACGCGATTGCGGCCGCTTCGAATGGAGCGTGCTCGACTGGAACGCGCCGGCCATCGGGTTCTACCGCGGCCTCGGCGCAACCGGCATGGACGAATGGACCGTGCAGCGCCTGGAAGGCGACGCCCTGCACGCGCTGGCCGCGAACGGCGCCGCGTGAACCCGCGCGTGGCAAGCTAGCGCCATGGCCCGCCTCTCCGACGCGTTCATCGACGACCTGCTGGCGCGCACCGACATCGTCGAGCTCGTCGCCGCGCGCGTGCCGCTGAAGCGCCAGGGCAAGGAATACGCGGCGCGCTGCCCGTTCCACGACGAGCGTTCGGCCTCGTTCACGGTCTCGCCGACCAAGCAGTTCTACCACTGCTTCGGCTGCGGCGCGCACGGCACCGCGATCTCGTTCCTGATGAACTTCGACCGGCTCGAATTCCTCGATGCGGTCGACGAACTGGCAAAGCGCGCGGGCATGGAAGTGCCGCGCGATACGCGGCAGAAGAACGAGGACACCGGCACGCGCGACCTGTACAGCGCGCTCGACGCCGCGGCGCGCTTCTTCCGCCAGCAGCTCGCCGGCAGCGAGAAGGCGCGTGCGTATGTCGAGAAGCGCGGCATCGCGCCGGAGATCGTGGAGCGCTACGCGATCGGCTACGCGCCGGACGGCTACAACGGCCTGCGCGACGCGCTCGGCACCGACGAGCGGCGCATGCAGCTGCTCGAGCGCGCGGGCCTGTTCTCGAAGAACGACAAGGGCTCGGTCTACGACAAGTTCCGCGACCGGCTGATGTTCCCGATCCACGATCGGCGCGGGCGCACGATCGCGTTCGGCGGCCGCGTGATCGATCCCGAGGACTCGCCGAAATACCTCAACTCGCCCGAGACGCCGCTGTTCCACAAGGGCCGCGAGCTGTACGGCCTGTGGCAGGCGAAGCAGGCCAATTCGAGGCTCGACCGGCTGGTCGTCGTCGAGGGTTACATGGACGTCGTCGCGCTCGCGCAATACGGCGTGTCGCAGGCGGTCGCCACGCTCGGCACCGCGACCACGCCCGACCACGCGGAGCTGCTGTTCCGCAACGCGCCCGACGTGTACTTCTGCTTCGACGGCGACCGCGCCGGCCGCGCCGCCGCGTGGAAGGCGCTCGAATCCGTGCTACCGCGCATGAAGGACGGCCGCCAGGCCTTCTTCCTGTTCCTGCCCGACGGCGAGGACCCGGACAGCATCGTCCGCCAGGAAGGCGTCGAAGGTTTCGACGCGCGCCTGCGCGATGCCACGCCGTTGTCGGAGTTCTTCTACGCGCAGGTGTCGAGCGACGTGAACCTCGGCACGCTCGACGGCAAGGCGCGGCTGGCCGAACGCTGCAAGGCCTACCTGCAGCAGATCCCGGACGGTGCGTTCGGCGACCTGATGAAGCAGCGGCTGACCGAACTCACCGGCCTCGGCGCGCGTTCGTCGGCACCGGAAACGCACGTGCCGGTGCAGCGCGCGCACGGTGGCGGCGGCGGGCGCGGCCCGGCCGCGCCGAGACGCAGCCTCGTGCGTGGCGCGATCGCGCTGCTCCTGCAGCACCCGCCACTCGCGCTTTCGCTCGAGCCGCCCTACACCTTCGCCGCGCTGCGCCAGCCCGGCATCGAGCTGCTCGCCGAACTCGTCATGCTGGTCCGCGAGCGCCCCGACATCCGCACTGGCGGCCTGCTTGAGCACTTCGCCGGACGCGACGAAGCCGCCGCGCTGCAGAAACTCGCGATGCAGGCCCATCCCGGCGACGAATCGCTGTGGCGCAACGAGTTCCTCGACGCGATGGCGCAGCTCGAGCGGCAGACGCTGCAACAGCGCATCGACGAGCTGCAGGCCAAGCGCGCCGAATCCGGCCTCGAGGAACGCGACAAGGAAGAGCTGCGCGCCCTCCTCGGCAACCTGGTCCGGTAGGGCCGACCCATGGTTGGCTGCACGCGGCACGCGCCGACCATGGGTCGGCTCTAGGTGGTGTAGCGGCGGATCGTTTCGCGGATGCGGATGTGGCGGCCGCCTTCGTGCGCGCCCTTCAGCCGGCGCTTGTGCGCGGAGAGGATGTCGCCACGCGTGAGGATGCCGACCAGCGGATGCGGCGCGTCCACGCCGACGACGATCAGGCGGCCGATGTTCTCCGCCACCATGTGGTCGGCGGCCTCGCGCAGCGAGTGGTGCTCGTGCACGACGACCGGCTTGCGCAGGCCGAGATCGCCGATGTGGCGCATGTTGGGCTGCGACGCGTCGAGCAGCACGCGGCGCGTGATCACGCCGCGCACGCGGCCGCTGTCGTCGACGACCGGGAAGCCCTGGTGCTGGTAGTCGGGCTTGCCCGAGTTCAACAGCGTGCGCACCTCGCCGAGCTCGTCGGACGTGCGCAGCGAGACCACGTCGCGCGAGCACGCGTCGCGCACCAGCACCTGCTCGAGGTAGTCGGCTGCGTATTCGGTCGGCACGCGCACGCCGCGGCGCGCGATCTTCTCGGTCATGATCGTGTTGCGCATCGTCAGCGCGGACACGAGGTAGGCCGCCGCGCAGCCGCCGAGCAGCGGCAGCAGGCCGTGCGGCTGCTGCGTGGTCTCGAACGCGAACACCACCGAGGTGAGCAGCGCGCGCGAGGCGCCGGCGAAGATCGCCGCCATGCCGACCAGGCCGGCGATGCGCGGATCCACGCCCAGCTGCGGCGCGACCGCCATCACCCCGAAGCCCGCGAGCGCGCCGAGCGCGCCGCCGATCGTGAACATCGGCGCGAGCGTGCCGCCCGACGTCCCGCTGCCCAGCGCGATCGACCACGAGATGAACTTCATCACGCACAGGAACGCCAGCGCGCCCACCGCGAGGTGCCCGGAGACGATGTCCTCGATGTTGGTGTAGCCCACGCCCAGCGTCAGCGGCGCGAAGTAACCGACCACGCCGACGGCAATGCCGCCGATCGCCGGCCACCACATCCAGTGCACCGGCAGTTTCTCGAAAGCATCCTCGATGCCGTACACGATGTGCGTCACCGCCACGCTCACGAAACCGATCGCCGCGCCGAGCGCGACATACACCGCGAGCGCGCCCATGCCCGGCTCGGCGACGTAGGGCATCGCGAAGACCGGCGTATTGCCCACCATCGCGTAGCGCACGCTGGCAGCGGCCACCGTCGCCAGCGCCACCGGGATCAGCGAACGCGGCCGCAGTTCGAACAGCAGCAGCTCCACCGCCAGGATCACCGCCGCCACCGGCGAACCGAAGATCGCGGTCATGCCGCCGGCCGCGCCCGCGGCGAGCAGCACCTTGCGCTCGTCGCCGGTCACGTGCAGCAGCTGCCCGAGGAACGAACCCAGCGCGCCGCCGGTCGCGATGATCGGACCCTCGGCGCCGAACGGCCCACCGGTGCCGATCGCGATCGCCGACGACACCGGCTTGAGGAAGGTGATGCGCGGCGGGATCTTCGATTCGTTGAGCAGCACCTGCTCCATCGCCTCGGGGATGCCGTGGCCGCGGATCGCGCGCGAACCCCAGCGCGCCATCAGGCCGACGATCAGCCCGCCGATCACCGGCACCACGATCACCCACAGGCCGAGATGATGGCCCGCGGGCGAAACGTTCTCGACCGACCAGCGCCCGTAGAAGGCGGCGTTGGTGACCAGCGAGATCAGCGCCACCAGGATCCGCGCGATGAAGGCCGCGCCGACGCCCAGCGCGATCGCCACCGCGCACAGCAGCAGCACCCGCGGCTCCACCAGGGTCGAGCGCCGCGGCATCGACGCCGCGTCGAGGCTTGCGCCGAGCGCGGGCGCCACCGGCATCGCGCCGGTGATCGCCTCCTCGCGGAGGTTGGGGTGGTCGGTGTTTCCAGCGCTCATCGCGTTCCCTGCTGCGGTGCAACAGAGGGAATGCTACCGCGATGCGCCGCGGATTTCAGGTATCGGCGCCTCAATGTTCCTTTGGCGCGACGGCCGGCCCGGACGCGGTGAAGCGCGGCAACGCCATCAGGTAGTCCCAGGCCTCACCCGCCTCGTAGGGCTGCAGCGTGGGCTCCGACATCGACCGGCTCGCCGCCGGCAAGGCGTGCGCGCTGCAATCCGTTCCCTGGCACGTCCACGCATCGCCGCGCAACGCGCGGAACTCGATCGACACCGGATGCAGGTCGGCGATGTGCCGCGCCATCGTGGTGGGTGGCGTGTAGGGCTTGTCGTCCAGGAACATCTCCCGCGGCTTCCCGGTCATCGCGTGCACGTTGCCGGTGAGCACCAGGACACGCGACCCCGGATGCGCCTTGATCGCCGTCCGCAGCGTCGACGCCATCCGCGCATCGCGCTCGCCCTTGCCCGCCGCGTCGAACATCACGATCGAGATGTCCGCGCCAGTCGCATGCAATGCACGCACCCGCTCGATCAGTGCGGCCATCGCCTGGCTGTCGCGGCCATCGTGGATGCGCTCGTTCCAGTGCGCGCCGGCCAGCAGGTTCGCGCGATCGGCAGCGGTGCCCTTCGATGCAAGATAACGGTCCACGCGGGACTGGTCGACGCTCGCCGCTTCGAGCCCCAGCAACAGCGGCTTCTTGCCGGCACCAGTGGTCCAGCGTGCGGCCAGTTCACCCGTGATCGCGGGAATCTCTTCGGTCCCATGGATCTCGCCGAGCATGACGACGTGCTGGGCGCCCAGCTCGCCATCGATCAACTTCGCGGCCTGCGTCGCAACGCGGGCGACATCGCCGGCCTCCTGCGCCCCGGCAGCGTGCATTGCCCCGATGCCGATCAATACCGCGGCAATCGCCGCCAGTCTCCATTTCCCCACGGCACGCATCCTTGTCTCGAACTGGTGTGGCCGTACGACCGCCCGACGGATCGAAAGTTCTCCCACTTGTCCTTGCACCCGCCGCAGTCGCTCTACCGGCCGCCGATCGCGATCCCCGGCCCGAGCAGCAGGACCGACGCGGCGGCCACGCCGGCGCCGGCGGCCAGCCACGGCCACGAGCGCCCGATCCCGCCCGCGACGTCCGCGGGCGACGCGGCCTTGCCGGCCCGCGCCGGCAGGAACAGCAAGCCGATCGACAGGCCGAGCGATTGTTCGAGCGCGCGCGGAAGCGACACCGCCAGCGGCCACTGCCGGTCGAGGACGATCGTCGCGCAGGCGATCGCGCCGGCCCCCAGCCACGCCACGAGCGCGATCCTCCCGGCGCGTGCGCGCGGCGAGGCGAACGGTGCGAGCCGGGTACCGCACGCACGTACCGCCCACGCATAGCCGAGCAGTCCCAGCGCGAGCAGCGCATACCGCGCGGGCTCGCCAGCGTGGAGATCGTGCATGGCCCACGCCCAGTCGTCGGTCCGCGTCGCCGCGCTGAAGGCCAGCTGCAGCGAAAACCAGAACAGGTCGAAGGCGGCCAGGAGGACCAGGAACAATCGCGCCGCCGGCGAAAGGCGCGGCGCCCAGCGCAACCACAGCAACGCAGCAGCGCCGGCGAGCAGGTTCGCGAACGGGCCCGCGAGGTCGACGACGGAGCCGCGCACGGTGCATTCGACGTACGTGGACGACAGCGACGCGATCCTTCCGCCGAGCGCCATGCACCCCGCGCCATGGCCGAACGCGTGGTGCACGACATCGGCGGCGACATAGGCCAGCAGGCCGACCGCGGCGATCGTCGCGACGTGATCCCGGGCCGCGGCCGGTCCCCGCTCGCTAGCCACCCGGAGACGCTTCCCGAAGGCCGCCGGGCACCGCCGGCGCAAAGCCCTTGAACAGCAGCGTCAGCCCCGCGATCCTGACCCACCGCGAGCCCGCCTCGCGGGCTTCCTCGAACGCATCCATGGTGTCCCCTCGTTGACCGGCCCCGCGCGGGATACTAATCCCGATCGGGCCCGAGTCGCAGGGGGCGGCGATCCTCAGCCGCGGCGCGCGGCCTCGATGGTGGCGACGTCGATCTTGTGCATCGTCATCATCGCGTCGAACACGCGCTTGGCCACGGCCGGATCGGGATCCGTGACGCCTTCCGTCAGCGCGACCGGCGTGATCTGCCAGGACAGGCCCCACTTGTCCTTGCACCAGCCGCAGGCGCTTTCCCGGCCGCCGTTGCCGACGATGGCATTCCAGTAGCGATCGGTCTCCGCCTGGTCGACGGTCGCGACCTGGAACGAGAACGCTTCGTTGTGCTTGAACGTCGAGCCGCCGTTGAGGCCGATGCACGGGATGCCCATCACAGTGAACTCGACCGTGAGCACGTCGCCCTGCTTGCCGGAAGGGAAGTCGCCCGGCGCGCGATGCACGGCGCCGACGGAAGAATCCGGGAACGTCTGTGCATAGAAGCGCGCCGCTTCTTCCGCATCGCGGTCGTACCAGAGGCAGATCGTGTTCTTCGCGGGCTTGGCCATGTCGCTGTGCTCCTCCGTGGGGACCGGGCGGATCCTAGCGCGCCCGCGCTCAGGCCTTCTTCACGAACTCCGACTTCAGCTTCATCGCGCCGAATCCGTCGATCCTGCAGTCGATGTTGTGGTCGCCATCGACCAGGCGGATGCCGCGGACCTTGGTGCCGACTTTCAATGCCGACGACGCACCCTTGACCTTCAGGTCCTTGACGATGGTGACGTCGTCGCCGTCGGCGAGCACGTTGCCGAGCGCATCGCGATGGACCGTATTGGTCTCCGCAGCTTCCGCGGAGACTTCCGCTGCCGCGGACCATTCATGGCCGCATTCCGGGCATACCAGCATCGCGCCGTCCGGATAGGTGAGCGTCGAGCCGCAGGACGGGCAGGCGGGCAAGCTGTCGTTGTCGGAAGTCATGTTCGCCGTAGTCAGTGGTCGAGCAGCACCAGCACGAACGCGATGGCCGCCGGCAATGCCTGGATGAAGAGGATCCTGCGGCTCGCCGTCGCAGCGCCGTAGAGCCCGGCGACGATCACGCAGCACAGGAAGAAGCCCTGGAACACGCGGCCCCCGGCCCCGCCGAGCAGCAGCCCGAACAGCAGGCCCGCCGCGAGGAAGCCGTTGTACAGCCCCTGGTTCGCGGCGAGCACCTTCGACTCGCGCGCGAAGGCCTCCGTCGTGCCGAACGCGCGGCGTCCGCGCGGCGTGGTCCACAGGAACATCTCTAGCACGAGGATATACGCGTGGATCAGCGCGACGACCGCGACTGCAATGAGGGCGGCGATATGCATCAGAACGCGTACTTGAGCAGGATCGAAGCGATCATCAACAGCGCGCCGCCGATGGACGTGTGGTACGCAAGCGCGGCAGCACCGGTGCGCTGCCTCATCTCGGAAATGGGGCGGAAGCCGTCGTGGTATGCGGCATGGGCGACCAGGGCCATGCCGATCGCCGCGAGCAGGTCGTAAACGTGCTTCCCGTGGAAAATGAAGTCGATCATGTTCGTCACCGCCACCAAGGTGGCGACGAGGACCAGGATGCGGGTGCCCCTGGCGGGTGCTGCGGCTTCCATGCGTGTTTCCCCTGTTGGGCCAGCCACCTGGCAGGCGCCGATTTTCTCACGCGGCCGCGATGCGCGTCGACCGGCTGTCGCGGTGGATGCGGGCGAAGAAGTAGACGATCACCAGCATGCCGACCGCCGAGGGCGCGACCTGCGACCACGGCTGGCCGGCACGGATGACGTTGCCCACGAGCGCCGACAGCATCCCGAAGATCGACGCGATCAGCTTGTAACTATGCTCGTAGCGCCACAGGCTGCGATGCCAGCGCCGCGGGAACAGCCAGCGCGCGCCGTCGTAGGCCAGCAGCGCGCCCAGCGCGCCCAGCGACGCGCGCTCGACGATGGGCGATTGCGACGGATGCGCGAGCACGATGGGCACCAGCCACGCCGCGA
>DATJDY010000317.1:0-9579 GCA_035497155.1 Luteimonas sp. | reverse complement strand
TCGACTTCGCGATCTCCGGCGGCATCCTCGAGGTGCAGCCGCAGGTGGTGACGGTGCTCGCCGACACCGCCGTGCGCGCGCAGGACATCGACGAGGCGTCGGTGCTGGCGGCCAAGGCCGAAGCCGAACGCATCCTCGCCCACCGCGGCGAGAAGATGGACGTCGCCGAGGCGCAGCAGCGCCTGGCCGAGGTCACCGCGCAGCTGCAGGCGCTGGAGCGCCTGCGCAAGAACCTCAAGCACTAGTGAGGGTGGAGCTCAGGCGCACTGCGTGCGCTTGAGGGTGAAGCCGAGGGAAAGGCGGCCTGCGGGTCGCCTTTTTCGTTTAGGCTCGGGCATTCCTGGACACGGGAGATGCCAGCGATGCGCATGGGGCGGATGCGGGGATTCGGCATCGCGGCAGTGGCCGCGATTGGGCTGGCAGCGGTTTCGGCGGGGGCGGCGCAAACGCATGCGGCGGCGGAGCGGCCGCGGGCGCGGGAGGCCGGGATCGTCATCGGCACGCTGCCCACCGGCCCGCGCAACGCGCTCGTCGACGTGCCGGGCGTGCGCGTCGGCCACGCCACCGTGGTCGAGGGCGACGACGTGCGCACCGGCGTCACCGCGATCCTGCCGCACGGCGGCGATCTCTACGCGGAGCGCGTGCCGGCCGCGATCCACGTCGCCAACGGCTTCGGCAAGCTGCTCGGCATCACCCAGGTCCAGGAACTGGGCGAACTGGAGACGCCGATCCTGCTCACCGGCACGCTCGAGGTGTGGACGGCCGCCGATGCGCTGGTCGGCTGGCAGCTCGCGAAGCCGGGGATGGAGAACGTGCGCTCGCTGAATCCGGTGGTCGGCGAGACCAACGACGGCTTCCTCAACGACCTGCGTGCGCGCCCGCTGCGGCGCGAGCATGTGCTCGCCGCGCTCGCGGATGCTTCGACCGACAACGTGGAAGAAGGCGCGATCGGCGCGGGCACCGGGACGGTCGCGTTCGGCTGGAAGGGCGGCATCGGCACCAGTTCGCGCCAGGTCGAAGTCGCCGGCGCGCGCTACACCGTGGGCGTGCTGGTGCAGAGCAACTTCGGCGGCACGCTCACCATCGACGGAACCGTCGTCGGCCCGGCACTGCCGGATCCGGCGAGCATCCAGCCCGGGCCGGACGCGCCGGTCGCGGACGGCGACGGCAGCATCATGATCGTGGTGGCGACCGACGCACCGCTCGACGCGCGCGAGCTCGATCGCCTGGCCAAGCGCGCGATCAGCGGGCTGGCGCGCACCGGCTCGTCGATGTCGAACGGTTCGGGCGACTACGTCATCGCGTTCTCCACCGCCCCCGGCGTGCGGCGCATCCGCGGCAAGCCGGCGCAGGGCGCGGCAACCCTCGCGAACGACGATCTCGACGGCCTGTTCGTGGGCGTCGCAGATGCGACCGGGGAAGCGATCCTGGATTCACTGTTCCGCGCGCACTCGGTACGCGGCCATCGCGGCTACGTGCCGGCGCTGCCGCTGGACAAGGTGCTGCCGCTGTTGCGGCGCCAGCCCGGGCGCTAGTCGAACGCGAGCGCGGTCTCGAGCGGAACCGCCGGATCCCAGCGGGCACGTCCGCCGAGGAAGCCGAGTTCGATGAGCAAGGCGGCCCCGACGACGTGCGCGCCCTGCCTCCGCGCAAGCGCCAGCGCCGCGGCGAGCGTGCCGCCGGTCGCCAGCACGTCGTCGACCAGCAGCACGCGCGCGCCGTGCGGCACGGCATCGGCGTGGACTTCGAGCCGGTCGCTGCCATATTCCAGCGCGTAGGCCTGCGAATGCGCGCGCGCCGGCAGCTTGCCGGCCTTGCGCACCGGCACGAAGCCGAGGCCGAGCGCACGCGCCAGCGCCGCGCCGAGGATGAAGCCGCGCGATTCGACCGCGAACACCGCATCGAGCGCGATCCCGCGCCACGGCGCAGCCATCGCGTCGATCGCCGCGGCGAAGCCGTCCGCGTCGGCGAGCAGCGGGGTGATGTCCTTGAACACGATGCCCGCGCGCGGGAAGTCGGGGACATCGCGGATCAGGTCGCGCCAGCCGGCCACGGGCGGTCTCCGGGAAGGTTCGCGCCGATCCTATCCGCATCTGCCCGGCGGCGCGACAAAGGCGGATAATCGCCGCATCCGGCGCAGGCGCCGTCCCTCCAGGAGCGTTCCCGATGGCGATTTCCATGTACCAGGCGTCGGTCCCCGTGCTCGTGCGCACGCTCGAGAACCTGCGCCACATCCTGCAGAAGGGCGAAGCCTTCGCCGAAGATCGCGGTTTCGATGCGGGCATCCTGCTGCAGACGCGGCTGGTGCCCGACATGCTGCCGCTGGTGCGGCAGGTGCAGATCGCCGCCGACATGTCGGCGCGTTGCGCCGCGCGCCTGGCGGGCGAGGCGCCGCGGTCCTTCGCCGACGAGGAAACCACGTTCGCGCAGCTGTACGCGCGCCTCGACGCCGCCATCGCCTACATCGAGGGCTTCGATGCCGCGCGCATCGACGGCAGCGAAGGCCGCGAGATCGTCGTTCCCTCGCGCAACGGCGACCGCCGCTTCGACGGCCAGTCCTACCTGCTGCAGTTCACCCTGCCGAACGTGTTCTTCCACGTCACCACGGCCTACGACATCCTGCGCCAGGCCGGCGTGGCGCTCGGCAAGGCGGACTACATCGGCGGCGGACGCGGCTGACGGAACGCGGCCGGCCGCGCGCCCCCGCGCTCACGGCCGGTCGACCACGCCTGCGGCACCCTGCGGCGAACCTCCACAGGAGAAGCGCCATGGCCAGGGAACACAGCGAAGCCGCCGAAACCGCGCGCTGCCTCGACGAAGCCCTCGCGGGAACCTTTCCTGCCAGCGATCCGCCCGCGATGACCTCGCCCACCGCTGCCACGCCGTCGGCCGACGTCGTCGTCGAGGCGGCGCACGGCCCGCTGCGCGTCTACCGCGTCGTCGAAGCCGGGCAGGCCGCCGAGCCGTTCGCACCGACCACGGCGGGCGGACGCTGGAGTCCGCCGGGCCACGCCTGCGTCTACGCGTCGCTGTCGCCGGCGGGCGCATTGCTCGAATTCCTGGCGCACGGCGGCGGCGCTTCCGGCGACGGACTGCTGCTGGCGACGGCGGAACTGCCGCCTGGCACCACCCTCGCCGAATGCAACGAGCCCTCGACCTGGTGCCATCTTCCCTATCGCGCCGAAGTGCAGCACGTGGGCGCCGACTGGCTCGCGTCCGGGCGCTCGTTGGCGCTGCGCGTGCCCAGCGCGCTCGTCGCCGGGGAGCACAACATGCTGCTGTCGCCCTCCCATCCGGCCTACGCGGCGCTGCAGGTGCACGCGCTTGCGCCGCTGCAGGTGGACCCGCGCCTGCGGTCAGCAAGATGAAGGTTGTGTTCGATTCAGCCACGCGGGCGCGTCGCGGATCCGGCTGCGCTGCGTGCGCGCAAGGCGGCGCCTTGGCGCGCACGACACGCCTAGCGCAAGGTGGGCCGCAAGGGGTTAAGCGAACGTTGCCTTAACCATCGGCGCGGGTGCGCCGTTCATCGCGAAAGCGCCAGCGTGTCCCCGCGGCTGAAGACCGCGACGACCAACACGAATGGAGCTCTCCTCGATGAATCGCCAACTGCTTTCCCTCGCCCTTGCCGCTGCCTCCCTGTCCACCGCGCCGCTGGCCTTCGCCCAGGATGCGCACGCGAGCGACAGCGCCCGCGAACACGCCAGCACCCAGGCCATGGAGCAACACATGGGCACCCAGGATGCCGCCCCGACGACGCCGGCCACGCCCGCAACCCCGGCTACGCCCGCGACGCCCGCCGATCCGCAGCAGGAAACGCCGGCGACCCCGGCAACGCCCGCAACGCCGGCCACGCCCGCCGATCCGGCTGGCCCGAAGAAGGTCAGCTGGTCCGACCTCGATGCCGACCACGACGGCAGCCTGAGCAAGACCGAAGCCGCGCCGGTGGACGCCCTTTCCCAGGCGTTCGACACCGCGGACGCGGACAAGGACGGCGCGCTGACCGCCGACGAGTACAAGGCCTACCTCGCCGCCCGCCAGGACAGCCCATCGCCGTCGAAGCCGGGGCGTTGAACCGCTGACGCCACCAGGCCAGTCCGATGCCGGGCTGGCCTGCGTTCCGGCGCGGCAGGCCTCGCTTGCCGTGTACGCGCCGGTACGTAGACTTGCGCCATGGATGATGGATCTTCGACTGGCTTGCGCCTCGTCGGCTTCGACGGCGACGACACCCTCTGGCGCAGCGAGGACTATTACCGCGCCGCCCAGGCGGAATTCGAGCGCATCGTGGGCCACTATGTCGCGCTCGACGACGTGCACGAGCGCCTCTACGCCATCGAGGGCGCGAACATCGCGCTGTTCGGCTATGGCGCCAAGGGCATGACGCTGTCGATGGTGGAAGCCGCCATCGCGATCACCGACGCGCGCATCTCCGCCGCCGACCTGCGGCGCATCGTCGAACTCGGCAAGACCATCCTGCGCCACCCGGTGGACCTGCTGCCCGGCATCCGCGAGGCCGTGTCCGCGATCGCCGCGGAGCATGACGTCGTGCTCATCACCAAGGGCGACCTGTTCCACCAGGAAGCGAAGGTCCGCGAATCGGGACTCGCCGACCTGTTCCCGCGCATCGAGATCGTGAGCGAGAAGGACGCATCGACCTATGCGCGCGTGCTTGCCGAGTTCGGCATCGCACCGCGGCAGTTCGCGATGGTCGGCAATTCGCTGCGTTCCGACATCGCGCCGGTGCTCGCGCTCGGCGGCTGGGGCGTACACATGCCCTACCACGTGACCTGGGTCCACGAAACGCACGCGCAACTGCCGGACGGCACGGCCGGGCGCGTGCGCGAAGTCGCATCGCCCGCCGGATTGCCGGCCGCGGTGGCATCGCTCGCCGCTGCCGCTGCCGCTGCCGCTGCATCCGCATCCGCGACATCACATCCTTCCGCCACCGGAGTGCCCGCATGAACGCCAGACTGCCGCTGTCCTGCCTCGCCGTCGCGCTCGCGTCGCTGTGCATCGTCGCGCCCGCGCATGCGGCGCGCACGCTCGAGTGCAAGCTGCACTACAACCTCGCCGGCTGGTCGGTGTTCTACAAGACCGCGTCCGGCAGCGGCACGGTCACCTGCGACAACGGGCAGAGCCTGGCGGTGAAGATCAGCGCGAAGGGCGGCGGCCTGACGTTCGGCAAGTCGAAGATCGAGGACGGCACCGGCAAGTTCGCGGGCGTGGAGCGGATCAACGACGTGCTCGGCACTTACGTTTCGGCGGAAGCGCACGCAGGCGCGGTGAAGTCGAGCAAGGCGACGGCGATGACGAAGGGCGACGTGTCGCTCGCGCTCGCAGGAACCGGCAAGGGCTTCGACATCGGCATCGGTTTCGGGAAGTTCGTGCTCGAAGCACGCTGAACCGACGCGCCCGCCCGCGGCTGGGCGGGCCGGATTCGGTCAGGGCCGGGGCTGGTCGCGCACCACGGCCGGCAATGGCTGCAGGCTGCGGTCCACGCCGACTTCCACCTGGTGCGTGACCCAGGCCACGCCACCGGCGTAAGCGGCGAGCAACACCGCCGCGGCGATCGCCAGCAGGCACAGGCGACGCACCCGGGCGTCGGCATCGATGCCATGGGGGCCGGGCGCCTTGGCGCAGGACTGGAGCGCGTGGGGGAGCAGGGTGGCCATGGGCGCTGAAACTACGCGCCCGGCCGTCACGGGCGCGTGCAGGATGTCACCGCCGCGCGCGCACATGCGCCGGTCGTCGCGGCGTTTTATCCTTGCATCGTCCCATTTCCCTCGGGGTTCCCGATGCGCCACGTTGCCTGGTTCCTTGTGTTGTCGCTCGCAACGCTCGCAACGGGCGTGGCCTCCGCGCAGCCGCAGGTTGCGCCGTCGGCTCGCGCGCAGTCGCCCGCCGCGCCGTTGCCCGCGCAAGCGGCGGCGCTGCCTGAATGGAGTCCGCGCACCGGCGATGCCTGGGTGGATGCGGTGCTGGCCGACATCAATGCCTACGGTCGTCGTTACCCCGATGCGTTCGCCGACGAACTGGCGCGCTACCGCGGTGCTCCGCGCGACGTCGTCGTCGCGCTGCTGGCCGATCCCGCGTGGACGCCGGGCGATGTGTATTTCGCGTGCGCGCTGGCCCAGGCCATCGGCCGCTCCTGCCGTTACGTCGCCGACGAATGGCAGGCGCATGCGGGCGAAGGCTGGGGCGCGCTCGCGCAGCAACTCGACATCAAGCCGGGGTCGCCGCAATTCCACGCATTGAAGGACGGCTTTGCCGATGCCTACCGACGCTGGGGCCGGCCGTTGCCGCCCGCGTCCGCCGGCAAGGCGCGCAATGGGAAGGCACGCCACGGCAAGGCGAAAGGCCGCGATCCCGGCGCGCGCAAGCCGGCCGACCGCGCGAAGTGAGCGAAGCCGGCACGGTCGTGCATCGCGGCGGCTGCCATTGCGGCCGCGTGCGCTTCGAAGTGGACGCGCCGGCGCGCCTGCAGGTGCTCGACTGCAATTGCTCGATCTGCCGCATGACCGGCTTCCTGCACCTGATCGTCCCGCTGCGCGCGTTCCGGCTGTCGTCCGGCTCCGACGCGCTTTCTGAATACACCTTCGGCACCGGCACGGCGAAGCACCGCTTCTGCCGGCACTGCGGCATCAAGGCGTTCTACGTGCCGCGCAGCCATCCGGACGGCATCGACGTCAACGCGCGCTGCCTGGATGCGGGCAGCGTGGCGGCGCTCGACGTCGTCCCGTTCGACGATGCCGATCGCGATGCCGCGACGGCCGCGCTATCCCACCTTTCGCGATGAGGCTTGCTGCATTGGACACCATCGGCCCGGTCCGCATCGTCGGCTTCGATCCGCGATGGCGCGCGGACTTCGCGCGGCTCAACCTGGAATGGCTGCGGCGCTGGTTCGTGGTGGAGCCGTTCGACGAGGAGGTACTCGGCGATCCGGAGCGGCACATCCTCGCCGACGGCGGGTGCGTGCTGTTCGCGCTGCTCGACGGGCAAAGCGGCGGCGGCGACGATGCCGCGCCACGCGCGGTCGGCACGGTCGCGTTGCGCCACGCCGGCGATGGCGTCTACGAGCTCACCAAGATGGCGGTCGAACCGGACCTGCGCGGCGCGGGCATCGGCCGCGCGCTGCTCGACGCCGCGATCGACGCCTACCGTGGCCTCGACGGCCGCGAGCTCTACCTGGAATCGAGCAGCGTGCTGGAAGCGGCCTTGCGCATGTATGAAAGCGCGGGCTTCGTGCACCACCCGGCGCCACGCCCGGGTTCGCACTATGCGCGCGCCGACATTCACATGGTGTGGGAAGGCGGCTGAAGCACGATCCGCGCGCGGCGCGGCTGCGGGAACTCGATCCGCCAGCCGGAGCGCTGCGCCAGGCGGTCGAGCAGGGCCGGCACGCTGCCGGTGTCGCTGCGCGTCGCGGCGGGCGTCGACTCCGCGGGATCCGCCGCGGGGTCCGCGCCAGCGGCCTCGAACCGCAGCGCGAGCGCGTCGCCATCGAGCCGCAGCGACAGCGTGCCCGGCGCGCCGTGCGGCAGCACGTGGCGCAGCACGCCGCGCAGCAGCAGGCGCGCCTCGCGCGGGGCCAGCCGCAGCGATCCCGCGGCATGCACGTCCAGCCCGATGCCGGGCGACAAGGCCAGGGCGGCCGCGCCGGCTTCGCGCAGGAACTTCGCGGCATCCACGTCCTCGAGTTGCGGCGGGCGGCGGCGCGCGACGTCGAGCATCGCTTCCAGCAGGTCGGACAGTTCGCCCATGCCGCGCTCGACGCGGCGCAGGCGGGCTTCCTGGGCGGGCGGCTGCGGTTCGTCCATCAGCACTTCGATCGCGCCGCGCACGACCGCCACGGGCGTGCGCAGTTCGTGGCTCGCATCGGCGAAGAACGCCTGCTCCCGCGCATCGGCATCGACCAGCCGGGCCTGGTACGCATCGATGGCGCCGGCGAGGCGGCCGAGCTCGTCGTCGCTGGTGCGGTCACGCAACGCGGTCGCCTGCGGTCGCGTCGGCATCGCATCGACCGCGCCGGCCAGGCGGCCCAGGGGCGCGAGTGCCCTGCCGGCGAGCATCCAGCCGAGCCAGCCGGCGAGGGCCGTGCCCAGCACCACCATCGCTGCGAGGAAGACGTGCAGGTGCTGCTCCATCTGCTCGATATCGCTCAGGTCGATGACGAAGGTCATCCTTCCGCCGCTCGTGTCGAACACGCCGACGTGGACGTCGCCCCGCGCCGGATCCTCGTGCACGCCGGGCGGATAGCCGGCATAGCGGAGGGGAACGTCGCGCGCGAGGTACCCGCTCAGGCGGTGGGTGCGCGGCAGCTGCGCCGGCAAGCCGTTGGCCAGCCGCAGGCTGTAGTCCTCCGACTGTCCGCGCAGGATCTCGGCGGCGATGACATATTCGTAATCGTCGGCCACCATCGCGACCACTGCGGCGCAGCCCATGCTCAGCACGAAGCCGAGCGCCACGAACGCGAGTGCGACCCGCCGGCGCAGCGCCATGTGCCTCGGCAGCGGGCGGCGTGCGCTCACGCCGCTTCCGCGATGCGATAGCCCACGCCGCGCACCGATGCCAGCAACGGCTGCGCGAACGGGCGGTCGACGAGCGCGCGCAATTCGTACACCAGCGTATGCAGTGCGGCCGCGTCGCCTTCGCCTTCCGGCCACAACGTGCGCAGCAGGCGTTCGCGGCTGCAGACATGCGGGGCCTGCGCGAGCAGCGCGGCGAGCAACGCACCCTGCATGCGGGTCAGCGGGATGCGGCGGCCCTCGCGCGTGGCCACGAGCGCCGCCGGGTCGTAGCCGAGGCCGGCGTGCGCCAGCGGCGCGGCGGCGGGTGCGTTGCGCCGGTGCAGTGCGCGCAGGCGCGCTTCGAGTTCGCGCAACGCGAAGGGCTTGACCATGTAGTCGTCGGCGCCTTCGGCGTAGCCGCGCAGCTTGTCTTCCAGCGTGTCGCGCGCGGTCAGCATCAGCACCGGCACGCCGTCGCCCGCCTCGCGCAGCGCGCGGCACAGCTGCAGGCCGTCGAGCCGCGGCAATCCGAGGTCGAGGACGATCGCGTCGAAGCCACCGGCGCGCGCGCGCGCCAGGCCGGCGACGCCATCGGCGCAATGGTCCACGGCATGGCCGCGGCGCTCGAGGAAATCCCAGAGGTTGGCGGCGATGTCGTGCTGGTCCTCGATGATGAGGACGCGCATGCCGCTGGGTTCGGGGAGGGACATGGCGCGCGGCGTCTTAACGTCTGGCTGAGATTGGGCTGAGGCCCGGTTACGGGCGCGGCCGCGAAGCTGAAGCATACGCTGCGCGAGGAACCGGCTTGCAACCGCATCCCCTGTACGAACGCTTCCGGCCGCTGCTGTGGCTGGGCGTGGTCTTCCTGTCGGTATCCTGCCTGACCCGGCTGGCCCTGCTGCTCGCGACCGGCAGCGGGGTGCCCCCGAGCCCATCCACCTGGGCCTTCATCTTCGGCGTCGGCCTGGGCTACGACGTGCTTGCCTACGTCTACCTGGCGATCCCGCTGGTGCTGCTGCTGTGGCTGCTGCCGCGGCGCTGGCTGGCGCGGCGCGGCGGCAGCTTCCTGGTCGGC
>DATJDY010000316.1:0-3433 GCA_035497155.1 Luteimonas sp. | reverse complement strand
CGCCGGCCGCCTGGCCGCCGAGGTGCTGCAGGTGGTGGCCCCGCACGTGAAGCCGGGGGTGACCACGGCCGAGCTGGACCGGATCTGCCACGACCACATCGTCCAGGTCCAGCACGCGATCCCGGCCAACGTCGGCTACCGGGGCTTCCCGGCGACCGTCTGCACCTCGGTCAACAACGTGATCTGCCATGGCATCCCGAGCGAGGCCAAGGTCCTGAAGGACGGCGACATCGTCAATATCGACGTCACCGTGATCAAGGACGGCTGGCACGGCGACACCAGCCGCATGTACTACGTGGGTGAGCCGTCGGTGATGGCGCGGCGCCTGGTCGAGGCCACCCGCGAGGCGATGTTCCGCGGCATCCGCGTGGTGAAGCCCGGCGCCACCCTCGGCGATGTCGGCCACGCCATCCAGGAATACGCCGAGGCGCAGCGCTTCTCGGTGGTGCGCGAGTACTGCGGCCACGGCATCGGCGAGATCTACCACGACGATCCGCAGATCCTGCATTACGGCCGGCCGGGGCAGGGCATGGTCCTGCGCGAAGGCATGACCTTCACCATCGAGCCGATGATCAACGAGGGCGCGCGCCACGCGAAGGTGCTGCCGGACGGCTGGACCGTCGTCACCAAGGACCGCAAGCTCTCCGCGCAGTGGGAGCACACCGTGGCGGTGACCGCCGACGGCGTCGAGATCCTCACCCGCCTGCCCGGCGACGACAACGAGCTGTGAACACGCTGGCGGCCGCCGCGGACTGGAGCGCCGCGGCGCGCAGCTCGCTCGCCGCGTCCGATGCCGCGCTCGCGGCGCGCTTCGACCGCGGCGAGGACGTGGACGCGCTGCTCGTGGCGCGCACCCGCTCGGTCGACGCGCTGGTGCGCGATGCCTGGGCGCAATGCCTCCCGGAGGATGCGCCCTTGGCGCTGTTCGCCGTCGGCGGCTACGGGCGCGGCGAACTGTTTCCCCAATCGGACATCGACGTGCTGGTGCTGGCGGACGCGTCGGCGCAGGCGCGCTGGCACGAGGCGCTGTCGAAATTGTTCGCGCTGCTGTGGGACGCGGGGCTGCCGGCGGGGCACGCGGTGCGCTCGATCGCGCAATGCACGGAAGCCGCGCGCGACGACATCACGGTGATGACCGCGCTGTTGGAAGCGCGGCCGCTGTGCGCGTCGGACGCTGACGCCGCCGCGCTCGCGGCCGCGATCGAGCCGGCGCTGGCCTGGCCGCCGCGCGACTATTTCGCCGCCAAGCGCGAGGAGCAGCGCACGCGCCACGCGCGCTTCGGCGACACCAGCGACAACCTCGAGCCCAACCTGAAGGAAGGCCCCGGCGGCCTGCGCGACGTGCAGACGCTGCGCTGGATGGCGCTGCGCGTGCTGGGCGCGCGCGGGCTGGAGCCGTTGCTGGCGCTGGGCCAGCTCGGCGCCGACGAATTCGCGACGCTGGAACGCGAGCGCCGCGCGCTGTCGCGGCTGCGCTTCGGCCTGCACCTCGTCGCCGGCAAGCGCGAGGAACGGCTGCGCTTCGACCACCAGAAGGCGCTGGCCGAGCGGCTGGGCTTCGTCGACGCGCCGGGCAGCCTCGCGGTCGAGCAGATGATGCAGGGCTTCTACCGCAGCGCCGCGCTGGTGCTGCGGATCAACGAGCGGCTGCTGCAGCGCTTCGAGGAACAGATCGAGGGCGAGGCCGCGCCCGAGCCGCTGGACGCGATGTTCGAGTCGCGGCGCGGCTACCTGCATGCAGTGTCGCCGGCGTGGCCGCGCGATGTCGATGAGGTGTTCGCGCTGTTCTCGGCGTGGGCCGCGCATCCGTCGCTGCGCGGACTGCATTCGCGCAGCGCCCGCGCGCTGGCCGAATCGTTGCCGCGCCTGCCGGCGTATGACGAGGCCGACGCGTCCTCGCGCGCCGCGTTCCTGGCGCTGTTGCGTGGCCCGCAGCCGGAGGAGACGCTGGCACGCATGGCGCGGCTCGGCGTGCTCGGCCGCTGGATCCCGGCGTTCGCGCGCGTGTCCGGGCGCATGCAGTTCGACCTGTTCCACGTGTACACCGTCGACCAGCACACGCTGGCCGTGCTGCGCAACATCGCCGGCTTCGCCGCGGCGGCGCCGGACGAGCGCTTCGCGATTGCGCACGAGGTTCGGCCGCGGCTGCGCAAGCCGGAGCTGCTGCTGCTTGCGGGGCTGTTCCACGACATCGCCAAGGGGCGGGGCGGCGACCACTCGGAATTGGGTGCAGTGGACGCGCGGGAGTTCTGCCTCGCGCACGGTTTGTCCGAAGGCGACACGGCGCTGGTCGAATGGCTGGTGCAGAAGCACCTGCTGATGTCGGTGACCGCGCAGAAGCAGGACATCGCCGATCCGGACGTCATCCACCGTTTCGCTTTGGAAATTGCCGACCGCGAGCGGCTCGACCTGCTGTACCTGCTGACGTGCGCGGACATCGCCGGCACCTCGCCGAAGCTGTGGAACGCGTGGAAGGACCGGCTGCTCGCCGATCTCTACACCGCCACGCGGCTCGCGCTGCGGCGCGGACTGGAGCATCCGCTCGCCGCGGAGGAGCGCATGGGGGAAGTGCGCGCCGCGGCACGCGATGCCTTGCGCGCCGAAGGCCTCGACGACGCGGCGATCGACGCGCTGTTCGCGCGCATGCCCGACACCGGCTTCCTGCGCGGCCGCCCCGGCAGCATCGCCTGGCAGGCGCTCGCGCTGCGCGAGGCCGCGCCCGGCGCGACCGTCGTGCGCGCCCGGCCGCTGGTGCAGCACGCCGGCGCGCTCGAGGTGTTCGTGCTCTCGCCCGACCGCGACGGCCTGTTCGCCGCGATCGTCGCCACGCTCGACCGGATGGGCCTCGCCATCCAGCAGGCGCGGCTGCTCGTCGGCCCGGACGGCGTGGTGTTCGACAGCTTCGAAGTGCTGCCCGCCGAAGGCCAGCGCGTCGTCGCCGCGAAGGAGGTCGAATGGCGCCTCGGCGCCGCGCTCGAAGCGCCCGACCTCGACGCGATCCGCCCCGCGCGCCGCACGCAGCCGCGCCACCTGCGCCATTTCCGCCTCGTGCCGCAGGTCGGCTTCGACGACAGCGCCGACGGCCGCGGCACCGTGCTGAGCCTGGTCGCCACCGACCGCCCCGGCCTGCTCGCCGACGTCAGCCGCGTGCTGCGCGGCCAGCGCCTGCGCGTGCACGATGCGCGCATCGCCACCTTCGGCGAGCGCGCCGAGGACGTCTTCCTGATCAGCGACGAACACGACCGGCCGTTGGCCGGCGACATGGACCGGCAGGCGTTGCGCGATGCGCTGCGCGCCTGCCTCGAAGGAGAATCAAACCCCGCCGGACCGGCGGCCGTCCAGGCCGTTCTTGTCGGTCGTGGGTCGGACGTCAGCCGATTGTTCCCGCCTGCACCGAGTCGACGAACGCCGCGCCACCGTCGCCGCCGTCGAT
>DATJDY010000315.1:0-4274 GCA_035497155.1 Luteimonas sp. | reverse complement strand
GGGCGGGCGCGTGGCGAGCCAGTGCTGCAGCGCGGGCAGGTCGACGCGCGGGGCGTCCAGTTCCAGGCGCCGCGCCGCGAGCACGTCGCCGCGCGCGCGGATCGTCGACCAGGGCACGGACACCATCGCGCGGTCCGCGTGCAGCAGTTCCTGCGCTGCACCGGGTTCGCGCACCGAGAGGTCGCGAAGCAACAGCATCGGCGTCCCGCGCAAGCGGTATTCGGCGACGCCCGTGGCCCGGATCTCGAGCCCGAGCGATTGGCCGACGCGATCGAGGAGGAAGCGGCTCGCGCGCTGCGGTTGCAGCAGCGCATGCAGCGCGAGCCACAGCAGCAGGGCGACGCCGACGGCGACTGCGCCGAAAACAAGCGGGCGCCGCGCGCGACGATCCTTGCTGGCGCCCGCGCGCGGGGCGGTGCCCATGCCGTCGCTCAGCCGCCCAGCGCCGCAGGCAGCAGCGCATCGACGAAGGCCTGCGCATCGAACACGCGCAGGTCCTCGGGGCGTTCGCCGATGCCCGCGTAACGGATCGGGATGCCGAACTCACGGGCCAGCGCGAACACCACGCCGCCCTTCGCCGTGCCGTCGAGCTTGGTCACGACCAGCCCGGTGACGTCGACCGCCGCATGGAACTGGCGCAACTGCGACAGCGCGTTCTGCCCGGTGGTGCCGTCGATCACCATCAGAACCTCGTGCGGCGCATCCGGATCGAGCTTGCCGAGCACGCGGCGGATCTTGCCGAGCTCCGCCATCAGGCCCTGCTGCGTGTGCAGGCGGCCGGCGGTGTCCGCGATGAGCACGTCGACGCCGCGCGCCTGCGCCGACTGCAGCGCGTCGTAGGCGACGGCCGCGGCATCGGCATCCTGGCCCTGCGCGACGACGGGCACGCCGTTGCGTTCGCCCCAGGCCTGCAACTGCGCGACCGCGGCGGCGCGGAAGGTGTCGCCCGCGGCGAGCATCAGCGAGCGGCCTTCGTCCTTGAAGCGCTTCGCGAGCTTGCCGATGGTGGTGGTCTTGCCGACGCCGTTGACGCCGACGGTGAGCACAACGAAGGGACGCGCGGCCGGATCGATGGCCAGCGGCACCGCGACCGGACGCAGCATTTCGACCAGGTCGGCGCGCAACGCGGCGAGCAGCGCCTGCGCGTCGGCGAATTCGCGCGCCTTCATGCGCCGGCGCAGGCCTTCGACCAGGGCCGTCGTGGCCGGCACGCCGACGTCGGCGAGCAGCAGCGCGGTCTCGATCTCGTCGAGCAGCTCGTCGTCGAGGCGCGGATTGCGGGAAAACAGCCCACCAAGGCCGCGGGCGAAGGCACTGCCGCGCAGGCGCTCACGCCACCCGGGCGCGCCCGCCGCAGCCGGGGGCGCGGCGTTCGCGGCGGGTTCGGTGGCGGCCGGTTCGGGCGCCGCGGCCGCCGTCTCCGGCCGGTTGCGGCGGAAGAAACTCACCATCGTGGGGACCATCGCGCAGAATGGCGCGCA
Organism: Luteimonas sp.; assembly: GCA_035497155.1. Lineage (GTDB taxonomy): Bacteria > Pseudomonadota > Gammaproteobacteria > Xanthomonadales > Xanthomonadaceae > Cognatiluteimonas. The sequence goes on along the minus strand of DATJDY010000315.1, from coordinate 2,793 downwards.
TGGTAGCACCGGCCCCCGGATCGACCCGATGAACGCAGCGCGCCACGGCGGCCCTGCAGGCAGCGTCCGCATCGTCGGCGGGCGCTGGCGCGGCACGCGTCTTCCGGTCGCCGACTCCGATGGCCTGCGGCCAACCGCGGACCGCGTCCGCGAGACCTTGTTCAACTGGCTGCAGCCGGTGCTTCCCGGCGCGCGCGTGCTCGACCTGTTCGCGGGCAGCGGCGCGCTCGGGCTCGAAACGGTGTCGCGTGGCGCCCGCGAGGCCGTGCTGGTGGAGCGCGATGCGCGGCTGGCGGCGATGTTGCGGGATACCGTCGCACGGCTCGACGCGGGCAGCGAGGTCGAAGTGGCGCAGGCGGATGCGTTGTCCTGGCTGCGCAGGCCGGCGCCGGCGCAGCCCTTCGACCTCGTGTTCGTGGACCCGCCGTTCGCCGCAGCGCTGTGGCCGGCCGTGCTCGAAGCCTTGCCCGCCGTGCTTGCCGAAGACGCGTGGCTGTACCTGGAAGGCCCGGCGGGCGCGCCGCCCGTGGCGGGCGCGGACTGGGCCCCGCACCGCGCCGGAAGCACCCGGGACACGCATTACGCCCTGTACCGCTTCCTTGGCCGGTCGCCGGCGGGCGCTGCTACACTTCACGCAGTTCCAGGCCAAGGCGGCGCGACCCCAGGATGAGCGTGGCCCGCACCCGCATCGCGGTCTATCCCGGCACGTTCGATCCGGTGACGAACGGGCACGTGGACCTCGTGCAACGCGCCGCGCCCCTGTTCGAACGCCTGGTGGTCGGCGTCGCCGAAAGCCCGTCCAAGCGCCCGGCACTGCCGCTCGCGCTGCGCGTGGACCTCGCCCGGCAGGCACTGGCCCCTTACCGCAACGTCGAGGTCCAGGGCTTCGACGGCCTGCTGGCGCACTTCGTCGCCGACCTCGGCGCCGGCGTCCTGTTGCGCGGCCTGCGCGCGGTCTCCGACTTCGAATACGAATTCCAGCTGGCGAGCATGAACCGCCATCTCATCCCGGAGGTCGAGACCCTGTTCCTGACCCCCGCCGAGGAGTACGGCTTCATTTCATCCTCGCTGGTCCGCGAGATTTCCCGGCTGGGGGGCGACGTGTCCGCATTCGTCCCGCCGGCGGTGGCCCAAGCGCTGCAGGCCGAATGGCAGCGCAACGTAGCTTGAGTTCCGTTTGCAATATTTTTGGGGGAGAGATGCGATGAAGACGATGACCCGACTGCTGATGATCGCCTGCCTGGTGCTGCCGTTCATGGCATGCAAGAAGCACGAGGCCCCGGCGCCGGCGGTCAAGGCGCCGATGAGCGCACCGAAGACCGACGACCGCCAGGCCTGGGTGGACTACCTCAACGATGTGGTCCCGCGCCACCTGGCCGGCATCCCGAACCAGCCGTACGTGTACCTGCTGCCGGGCGAGAGCGCGCCGGACTTCCAGGACCAGTACGACCGCATGCTGGAGAAGGCGCAGAGCGACGTCGCCCGCGGCATCATCACCGGCAACATGCTGGCCTATGCCTCGCCGGCTTCGGCGAAGATGGCCGACCTGGTGATCGCGGCGTTCAACGGCGTGCCCGCCGATTCGATGAAGGGCGTGCGCGTCCTGTTCATCGGCAAGGCGGCCGACAGCGATCGCGTCAAGGCGGCCGTGTCGCCCGCCGGCGTCGAGTACGTGTTCGTCGATACCGCCAAGTAGGCGTTCGATCCATCCGCGGGGCGCCCATGGCGGGCGCCCCGCGTGCATCACGAGGAGCCGCGCGGGACCGGGATGGCGCTGAAGATCAACGAACTCTGCGTCAACTGCGACGTCTGCGAGCCGGCCTGCCCGAACCAGGCGATCCGCCAGGGCGAAACCATCTACGTGATCGATCCCGCGCGCTGCACCGAATGCGTGGGACACTTCGACGAACCGCAATGCGTCGTCGTCTGCCCGGTCGAGTGCATCGACCCGGACCCCGTCCATCCCGAGACCGAGCCGCAGCTGCTGGCCAAGCTGCTCCGGCTGCAACAGGAGTCGCCATGAACGATCGTCCCAGGTTTGCCGCAGTGCCCGCCGCGGTGCTGGCCACGCTGTGTTTCGCCCTCCTGCTGCCCGCGGGCGCCCACGCGCAGGCCACGCCCTCGGAAGCGTCCGCGGCGAAGCCTGCATCGCATCCGCCCGGCGCCGCGATCGCGAGCGCGCACGCGCTGGCCACCGACGCCGGCCTCGCCACGATCCGCGCGGGCGGCAACGCGTTCGACGCCGCGGTGACCGTGTCGTCGGTGCTGTCGGTGGTCGAGCCGATCAGTTCCGGCCTCGGCGGCGGCGGCTTCTTCCTGCTGCACGACGCGCGGACCGGTAAGGACACCTTCCTGGATGCGCGCGAGATGTCGCCCGAAGCGGCCACGCCGGAGGTGTACCTCGACAAGGACGGCAACCTCGATCCGGAGAAGTCGGAGAACGGGCCGTGGTCGGCGGGGCTGCCGGGCCTGCCGGCGGCGCTGGTGGAGCTCGCGTCGAAGCACGGCCGGCTACCGCTGTCGCGCAGCCTGGCGCTGGCGATCCGCATCGCCCGCGAAGGTTTCCCCGTGTACGCGCGGCTCGAGCGCGGTTACGCCTCCAAGCGCGAGGTGATGGAACGTTACCCCGGGACGCGCGCGGTGTACCTCGCAGACGGCGATCCGCCGAAGGTCGGCGAGACGCTGCGCCAGCCGGAACTCGCGCATACGCTCGAGCTGCTCGCGGCGAAGGGATTCGACGGCTTCTATCGCGGCGAGACCGCGGCGAAGCTGGTCGCGTCGGTGAACGCCGAG
>DATJDY010000314.1:0-4041 GCA_035497155.1 Luteimonas sp. | reverse complement strand
TGCGCACCATGGCCTGCGAGATCTCCTGCGCCATCGCCTCGGCGAGCCGCCGCTGTTCCTCGCCCGGCCTTGGCGCGCCGTCGCCCAGGCGCAGGCCGACGACGCCGAGCGCCTCGCGCTCGCCCGCGAGCGGCAGGAACCACCAGTCGGACGAGGCCAGCGTGTCCGTGTAGCGGCCGGCCGGCTGCTGGTTCGCCTGGCACCAGTCGGCCGCGGCCAGCGCCTTCTGGTCCGGTGGCGGCACGCCGGGCGAGATCGCATCGTCCGCGCCGATGCGCAGCCAGGCGTCGAACCCCAGCGCGCGCTTGAACGCGTCGCGTGCCGCGAGCACGACCTGGCCGATGTCCGCCGCGGCCGCCAGGCGCCGGCTGAGGCCCTGCAATGCGGTGGCGTGCGCATTCGCCGCGCGCAACGCCAGCACCTGCATGCGCAGCTTCGATGCCAGCCTGCCGGCGACCAGCGCCGCGAGCAGGAACAGCACCACCGTGGCCACGCCCTGGCTGGCGCTGATCAGCAGCGTGAAGCGCGGATCGATGAAGAAGAAGTTGTAGGCCAGGAAGCACAGCACCGCCGCCACGACCGCGGCCGACATCCGCGTGCGCGCCGCCACCAGCACGACCGCGACGATGAAGACCGGCGACAGGTCATCCAGCCCCACCCAGCGCTCCGCCAGCCATGCGACGCCGGTCGCGGCGGTCGCGGCGGCGGCGGCGAGCGCGATGTCGCCGGGCATGTCGCGACGGGATGCGGCCCGCCACGAATGCCGTGCGCGGGCCCGCGCTTCCGGCGTCGCGACGATGGTGATCTCGTGGTGCGCGCCGCGCTGGATCAGTTGTTGCGTCAGCGTCCGGTTGAAACTGCGCGCGAACGGCCGCTCGCGCGTGCGGCCGATCACGATGGCCGACGCGCCGGCACGCGCCGCGTGGTCGAGCAGTGCGTCGACCACGCTGCCACCGAGTACGACGGCCGTCTCGCCGCCCAGCCGCCGCGCCAGCGCGAACGCGCGGTCCAGCTCCGCCTGCCGCGCGGAATCGACCGGCGCCCCGGACTGCACGGTGACCACCGTCCACGGCGCATCGCGGCGCTCGGCCAGGCGGCGCCCCATGCGCACGAGGTATTCCGACTGGCCCAGCCCGTCGACGGCCACCAGCACGCCGCGCCGCATCGGCACGCCTGGCAGGCCGCGCGCCGCCTGCGCGTCGCGCAGGTCGCTGTCGACGCGATCGGCCGCGGTCTGCATCGCCAGTTCGCGCAGCGCGATCAGGTTCGACGAGGAGAAGAATGCCTGCAGCGCCTGCGCCGCCTGGTCCGGGACATACACCTTGCCCTGCCGGAGGCGCTCGATCAGCTCGCGCGGCGGCAGGTCGACCAGCACGATGTCGCGCAGCCGGTCGAAGACCGAATCGGGCACCGTCTCCGACACGCGGATGCCGGTGATCCGGTGCACGACGTCGTTGAGGCTTTCCAGGTGCTGGATGTTGAGCGTCGTGTAGACGTCGATGCCGTTGTCGAGCAGCTCGACGACGTCCTGCCAGCGGCGTTCGTGCCGGCTTCCCGGCGCATTGCGGTGCGCCAGTTCGTCGACGAGGGCGACCTGCGGCCGGCGCGCCAGCATCGCGTCGAGGTCGAATTCCTCCAGGCGATGGCCGCGGTGCTCGACAGGCTTGCGGGGCAATACCTCCAGGCCCTCGAGCAGCGCCGCCGTCTCCCGGCGGCCATGGGTTTCCACGACGCCGGCCACGACATCCGTTCCCTGCCGCGCCAGGTCCGCCGCGCGCGACAGCATGGCGTAGGTCTTGCCCACGCCGGGCGCGGCGCCGAGGAAAACCTTCAGCCGGCCGCCATGCTCGCGCTGCAGTTCGCCGAGCAGGGCGTCCGCACGGGACTGGCGCGGTTCGGTCATGCGTTCATTGTGCTCCCGTCCGCGAAGCCGGCGCCTCGATCGCGCGGCGCGGCGCGGCCCGGGCATCCAGCGCGAGGTTGAGTTCGAGCACGTTCACGCGCGGCTCGCCCAGCAGCCCGAACCGGGGTGGCCGCGTGCACGCGATGAGGAGGCGCTCGACCGCATCCGCATCGAGCCCGCGAGCCCTCGCCACCCGCGCGACCTGCACGCGGGCGCCTGCAGGCGTGATGTCCGGGTCCAGGCCGCTGCCGGACTGGGTGATCAGTTCGGTCGGCACATCCCGCGGTGCGATGCCTTCGCGCGCGGCCACCGCTGCGCGCGCTTCGGCGACCCGCTCGCGCAGCGCAGGGTTGCTGCGTGCCTGGTTGCTGCCGGCCGCGGCCATCGGGTCGTAGCCGGCGGCACTGGGACGCGGATGGAAATAGGCGTCGCCCGCGAACGGCTGCGCGACCAGCGCCGAGCCCACGATCCGCCCGCCCTGCGCGACCACGCTCCCGTTCGCCTGGTGCGGGAACATGGCGCCGCCAAGCCGCGCGCCGGCGAGCGAGTACAGGAAGCCGAATACCACCAGCGTCGCGAGCGCCAGCCCGCCGGCGGCGCGCCATCCGGGTCCCTGGTCGAGCATGGGAACTGCATTGGCGTTCATGTCGTTTTCTCCGTTTCCAGCGCGGGCTCAGGCGCCGAGCAGCACGAGTGCCATGTCGATGAGCTTGATCGCGGCGAACGGCAGCAGCACGCCGCCGGCGCCGTAGACCAGCATGTTCCGCCGCAGCAAGGCCGATGCGCTCGCGGGCCTGAAGCGCACGCCGCGAAGCGCGAGCGGGATCAGCGCGGGGATCACGAGCGCGTTGAACACAAGCGCCGCCAGCACCGCGTTCGACGGGCTGGACAGGTGCATGACGTCGAGTGCCTTCATCTGCGGGATCGCAGCGACGAAGATCGCCGGCAGGATCGCGAAGTATTTCGACACGTCGTTCGCCAGCGAGAAGGTGGTCAGCGCGCCGCGGGTGATCAGCTGCTGCTTGCCGATTTCGACGACCGCGAGCAGTTTGGCCGGGTCCGAGTCCAGGTCGACCATGTTGCCGGCTTCCTTCGCCGCCTGCGTGCCGGAATTCATCGCCAGGCCAACGTCGGCCTGCGCCAGCGCCGGGGCGTCGTTGGTGCCGTCGCCGACCATCGCCACCAGCCTGCCGCCGGACTGCTCCGCGCGGATGCGCGCCAGCTTGTCCTCGGGTCGCGCCTCGGCGATGTAGTCGTCGACGCCCGCTTCCGCCGCGATCGCCGCGGCGGTGAGCGGGTTGTCGCCGGTGATCATCACCGTGCGCACGCCCATCGACCGCAGGCGCGCGAAGCGCTCCTTGATTCCGTGCTTGACGACGTCGGACAGGGCGATCACGCCGAGCACGTGCCGTCCTTCGCACACCACCAGCGGCGTCGCGCCGACGCGCGCGACCTGCTCGATGCGCCCGGCCAGTTCCACCGGCACGTCGCCGCCCAGCGCCCGCACGTGGCGACCGATCGCGTCGCCGGCGCCCTTGCGAATGACGCGTCCGTCGACATCGACGCCGGACATGCGCGTCTGCGCGCTGAACTGCACGTAGCTCGCGCGCCCGGGCTCTTCCGCGCCGCACCCCTGCTCGCGCGCCAGGCGCACGATCGACTTGCCCTCTGGCGTCGGGTCGGCCAGCGACGACAGCAGCGCCGCTTCGCGCAAGTGCTCCGCGTCCACGCCCGACAGCGGATGGAACGCCGTCGCCTGGCGGTCGCCATGGGTGATGGTGCCGGTCTTGTCGAGCATCAGGACGTCGACATCGCCCGCGACCTCCACCGCCTTGCCCGACTTCGCCAGCACGTTCGCGGAAAGCGCGCGATTCATCCCGGCGATGCCGATCGCCGGCAGCAGGCCGCCGATGGTCGTCGGGATCAGGCAGACCAGCAGCGCGATCAGCAGCAGCGGGTCGACCCGGACGCCGGCGAAGGCGCCGAGCGCCGGCAGCGTCGCGCACACGATCAGGAAGGCCAGCGTCATCGCCGCGAGCAGCATCGTCAGGGCGATCTCGTTGGGCGTCTTCTGGCGGCTCGCGCCTTCCACCAGCGCGATCACGCGGTCCAGGAAGCTGTGGCCCGGCTCGGCGGTG
>DATJDY010000313.1:0-3161 GCA_035497155.1 Luteimonas sp. | reverse complement strand
CGTGGACATGGGCGACCTCGCCGCGGTGGAAGCGGCATGCGCGCGGCCGGTTGCGCTGGTCTGGGCGGAGACGCCATCCAACCCGCTGCTGAAGGTCAGCGACATCGCCGCGCTGGCGCGCATTGCGCACGCGCACGGCGCGCTGCTGGCCTGCGACAACACCTTCGCCACGCCGGTGCTGCAGCGGCCGCTGGCGCTGGGCGCGGACGTGGTGATGCACTCGACCACCAAGTATTTCGGCGGCCACAGCGACGTGCTCGGCGGCGCGCTGGTGTTCGCGCGGCAGGACGACCTGTTCGAGGCGGTGCGCCACCGCCGCCACGTCACCGGCGGCGTGCTGGCGCCGTTCAGCGCCTGGCTGCTGCTGCGCGGCTGCCGCTCGCTCGCGGCGCGCATGGCGATGCATTGCGCGAACGCGCGCGTGCTGGCCGGGTTTCTCGCGGCGCATCCGGCGGTCGCGCGCGTCAACTGGCCGGGCTTGCCTACACACCCCGGCCACGACATCGCCGCTGCGCAAATGAAGGATTTCGGCGCGATGCTGAGCGTGCAGTTGCGCGGCGGCCGCGAGGCGGCGCTGGCTGCCGCCGGCAAGCTGCAGCTGTTCACGAACGCCACGTCGCTCGGCGGCTGCGAATCGCTCGTGGAGCACCGCGCGTCCGTGGAAGGCCCTAATCCCGTGTCGCCGCAGGACCTGCTGCGCGTTTCCGTGGGCCTTGAGCATCCGGACGACCTCGTCGCGGATTGGGCGCAGGCGCTCGACGACCTGGCCTGAACCCGCGCGCAAGCGGAGCATGGCGCTCCGTCCGCGCTACGTGCTTACTAGGTGCCCGTGTTCGGCATCGACACCCAGGGCTCCCGCGGGGGCAGCGGGTCGCCTTTTTGCAGCAGTTCGATCGAGACCAGGTCCGGCGAACGCACGAACGCCATGTGGCCGTCGCGCGGCGGTCGGTTGATCGTGATGCCCATCGCTTGCAGGTGCGCGCACAGCGCATGGATGTCGTCGACGCGGAACGCGAGGTGGCCGAAGTTGCGCGCGCTGCCGTAATCCTCGGTGCTGCCGTCTTCGAGCGGCCAGTTCCAGGTGAGCTCGATCTCGGCATCGGGCGTTTCGTCCGCCGCCAGGAACACCAGCGTGTAGCGGCCCACGGCGTTCTCCGTGCGACGGATTTCGCGCAGCCCGAGGCCCTCGCAGTAGAAGCGCAGCGAGGCGTCGAGATCGCGGACGCGGACCATCGTGTGCAGGTAGCGCATGGCGGCGCGCGTTCAGTCCAGGAACAGGTCGGGCAGCAGCGGCGCGCCCGGCTGCACGGCATAGGCATCGAAGTCGCTCACGCCTGCTTCGCGCAGCACCTCGTCGTCGATGAGGAAGTGGCCCGAGAAGCCGCGCGCCGGCCGCGACAGGACCGCATGCGCGGCGTCGGCCATGATGTCCGGCTTGCGACAGTTGGCGGCGTCCACGCCGGGAATCATGTTGATCGCGTCGGTGGCGATCACGGTGCGCGGCCACAGCGCATTGATCGCGATGCCCTGGCGGCCGAATTCCGCGGCGAGGCCGAGCGTGACGAAGCTCATGCCCATCTTCGCGAGCGTGTAGCCGGTGTGCGGGCCCCACCACTTCGGGTCGAGCGACGGCGGCGGCGCGAGCGTCAGGATGTGCGGGTTCGGCGCCTTCAGCAGGTGCGGCAGGCAGGCCTGCGCGCACAGGAAGCTGCCGCGCGCATTGACCTGCTGCATCAGGTCGAAGCGCTTCATCGGCGTGTCCAGCGTACCGCACAGCCAGATCGCGCTAACGTTGTTGACCAGCGCGTCGATGCCACCGAAGGCGTCGACCATGGCGGCGACCGCGGCGGCGACCGAATCCTCGTCGCGGATGTCGCAGCGCAGGGCCAGCGCGCGGCCGCCGGCGGCCTCCACTTCCGCCGCGACGGTGTGGATGGTGCCCGGCAGCTTCGGGTTCGGCACATCCGACTTCGCGGCGATGGCGATGTTGGCGCCATCGCGCGCGGCACGCAGCGCGATCGCCCGGCCGATGCCGCGGGATGCGCCGGTGATGAACAGGGTCTTGCCGGACAGGGTGGCCATGGTTTGCTCCTCGGATTGCGCCAAGCATAATCCGCTCCATGACGAGCGCGTGGTTCGATGGCACCGTCGCCTGGATCAGCGCCCATCCGGTCGCGGCCGGCGGCCTGGTCTTCCTCGTGGCCTTCTGCGACGCGCTCGCGGTGGTCGGCATCGTCGTGCCCGCGCTGCCGCTGCTGTTCGCGGTCGGCGTGCTGGTCGGGCTCGGCCACGTCTCCGGCCCCTATGCGCTGGTCGCCGCGGCGCTGGGCGCATTGCTCGGCGACGGGCTCAGCTACTGGATCGGCCGGCGCTGGGGACCGTCGATGCGCGAGCACTGGCCGTTCCGCCGCTATCCGCAACTGTTGCACCGGGGCGAGGCGCTGTTCCGCCGCCATGGCAACAAGGGCATCGTGATCGCGCGCTACGTCGGCGCGGTGCGGCCCTTCGTGCCGGCGGTGGCGGGCATGCTGCGCATGCCGCTGCGCCGCTACCTGCCGCCAAGCCTGTTCGCGGCGGTGACGTGGGCGGCGGTCTTCCTCGCGCCGGGCTGGATCTTCGGGGCGTCCTACGACGCGGTCGCCGCCGTCGCCGACCGGCTCGCGCTCGCGCTGCTGGCGCTGCTCGCCGTGCTCGCGCTGGCGTGGGCGGTGGTGCTGTATGCATGGCGCTGGTTCGCGCACCACGCCGACACGCTGCTCGCGCGCGCGCTGCGCTGGTCGAGCGCGCATCCGCGCCTGGGCCGCTATGCGCAGGCGCTGGTCGATCCGAAACGCCCCGAATCGGCCCCGCTGGCGCTGCTCGCGGCCTGCCTGCTCGCGATCGGCTGGGCCTGGTTCGCGCTGCTGGCGCTGGTGCTCGGGCGCGGCGGCCCGCTGCTCGTCGACCAGACGGTGTATTCGGCGATGGCGACGCTGCGCAATCCGCTGGCCGACCGGTTGATGGCGGCGCTCGCGACGCTCGGCGACGCGGAGGTGCTGTTGCCGGCGATCGGCGCGGTGATGGCGTGGCTGCTGTGGCGGCGACGCTGGATCGCCGCCGGCTACTGGCTCGCGGCCTTGTGCTTCGGCCTCGCGCTCACCGCCGGCCTGGACGCGTGGATC
>DATJDY010000312.1:0-4764 GCA_035497155.1 Luteimonas sp. | reverse complement strand
GGCGGTGGCCCTGCTGGCCCAGGCGCTGCCGGCGGTGCGGAGAACTGTTACAATATAACGCTCATGAACGCCCGTCCGCCCTCGCTGCTCGATCGCCTCGGTGCCACCGGTTCGCTGCTGTGCGCGGTCCACTGCGCGCTGTTGCCGGCGCTGATCGCGCTGCTGCCCTCCCTGGGCATCGCGGCGTGGCTGGACAACGGGTTCGAACGGGGTTTCGTGGCCTTCGCCACGCTGCTCGGGTTGTTCACCCTCGTCTGGGGCTATCGCCGCCACCGCGCGGTGCGCGCGTTGTGGCTGCTGCTGCCGGGGCTGGCCGCGCTCTGGCTGGGCAGCGGCTACGAGCCGCTGCACCACGCCGTGGTCCCCCATGCGATCGTCATGACCCTGGGCGGCACGCTCGTCGGCCTGGCCCATCTCGCGAACCTGCGGCTCAACCACGGCCACGTCCACGACGCGCACTGCGCGCATTAGGCGGTTAAAATCGCGCCTTCGGCCCATTCCGTGGCCGCATGACACCGGACAGGAGCACGAAGATGGGCAAGGGCGACAGGAAGACGGCGAAGGGCAAGCGCTCCAACGCCAGCTACGGCAACGCGCGCACGCACGCTGCGAAGAAGGCCACGGGCGCGGCGACCGCGCCGGTCGCGAAGAAGGCCGCGACCAAGAGCGTGAGCAAGGCGCCGGCGAAGAAGGCCGTCGCGAAGAAGACCGCGGCGAAGTAAGCCGCCCCGCCGCGTTGCGGGCCGACGAGGTCCGCGGCGTCAGGCCACCCGCCGGCCGCCGGAGTACACGGCGCCGGCGAGGTCACCGCCCAGCCAGTAGCAGAGTTCCGCCGGCTGCGCGATCCGCCAGTGCACGAAGTCCGCGCGCATTCCCGCGCGCAGGATGCCCCGATCCCCGAGCCCCAGTGCCCTCGCGCCGTTGACGGTCGCGCCGCGCAGTGCTTCCTCGGGCGTCAGCCGGAAATGCGCGCACGCCAGCTGCATTGCCTGGCGCAGGGACAGCAATGGCGACGTGCCCGGATTGCAGTCGGTCGCCACCGCCATCGGCACGCCGTGCGCGCGCAGCGCATCGATCGGCGGCAGCTTCGTTTCGCGCAGCACGTGGAAGGCGCCGGGCAGCAGCACGGCGACAGTACCGGCCGCGGCCATCGCGCGTACGGCCGCGTCGTCGGCATGTTCGATGTGGTCGGCGGAAAGGCCGCCGAATTCCGCCACCAGGGCCGCGCCGCCGAGGTCGCTGAGCTGGTCGGCGTGCAGCTTCACCGGCAGGCCGAGCGCCGACGCTGCTTCGAACATGCGCCGCGTCTGCGCGGGCGTGAAGCCGATGCCTTCGCAGAACGCGTCCACCGCATCGACCAGGCGTTCCTCGTGCAGGCGCACGAGCCATTCGATCGCGGCGGCGATGTAGCCGTCCGCGTCGTCCTTGTATTCGGGCGGCAGCGCATGCGCGCCGAGGTAGGTCGTGCGCACGCCGATGCCGAGTTCGGCGCCGATGCGGCGCGCGACGCGCAGCATCCTGCGCTCGGCCGCGTACTCCAGGCCGTAGCCCGACTTGATCTCCAGCGAGGTAGCGCCGTCGCGCAGCAGCGCGCGTGCGCGCGGCAGCGACTGTGCAGCCAGCTGGTCCTCGTCGGCGGCGCGCACCGCGTCGACGGTGGAGAGGATGCCGCCGCCGGCGCGCGCGATCGCTTCGTAGCTGGCGCCCTGCAGGCGCATCTCGAACTCGCCGGCGCGGTCGCCGGCGAAGACCAGGTGCGTGTGGCAATCGACGAGGCCCGGCGTGATCCAGCCGCCGCCGAAGTCCAGGCGCGCGTCGGCGCTGGCGCCGGGGGGCAGGGCGGTGCGCTCGCCGACCCACGCGACAAGGCCGTCCTTCCAGGCGAGCGCGCCGTCGGGGATGGCGCCGTAGCCGTTGCCGTCGCCCTCGAGCGTGGCCAGCGACACGCCCGTGGCCAGTCCGTCCCAATGCGGCGCCGGGTCCAGCCGGGCTTGGTCGTGGCGTGTCGACTCGGGCATGGCGGGATTGTCGCATTGCCGTCGCCGCGAGGGGAGAATGGCGGCATGCGGACCCCGAACGAACCCTTCAGCCTTCGCGGCATCGCCAACCTGCATTCGCACGCGTTCCAGCGCGCGATGGCGGGCCTGGCCGAGCGCCAGACCGATCCGGGCGACAGCTTCTGGACCTGGCGCGAAACCATGTACCGCATGGCCGGGCGCTTCGACCCGGACACGCTGCACGCGGTCGCGTCGCAGCTGTACGTGGAGATGCTCGAAGCCGGCTACAGCACGGTCTGCGAATTCCACTACCTGCACCACGCGCCCGACGGCCAGCCCTACGCCGATCCGGCGGCGATGTCGCGCGCGCTGGTGCGCGCGGCGCGCGATACCGGCATCCGGCTGACGCTGCTGCCGGTGCTGTACATGACCGGCGGTTTCGACGGGCGCCCGCTCGGCGAGCGGCAGCGGCGGTTCGGGCACGACGTCGATGCGTTCCTGGCGTTGATCGAAGCCTTGCGCGCGGACGAGGACGCATCGCTACGTGTTGGTTGCGCATTGCACAGCCTGCGCGCGGTGCCGGCGGACGCGATGGCCGCGGTGCTCGCGGCGCTGCCGCGCGACATGCCGATGCACATCCACATCGCCGAGCAGCTGGGCGAGGTGCAGGACTGCCTCGCGCTGCGCGGTGCGCGGCCGGTGGAATGGCTGCTCGGCAACGCGGACGTGGACGCGCGCTGGACGCTGGTGCACGCCACGCACCTGGAGCGCGGCGAAGTCGACGGCATCGCGCAAAGTGGCGCCACCGTCGCGATCTGTCCGACGACCGAAGCCAACCTCGGCGATGGCCTGTTCCCGCTGCGTGCGTACCTGGACGCGGGCGGCGCGATCGGCATCGGTTCGGATTCGCAGGTGTCGGTCTCGCCGGTGGAGGAACTGCGCTGGCTCGAATACGGGCAACGCCTGGCCACCCACCACCGCAACATCGCCGTGCGCGGCGGCTCGCCGAGCGTGGGCGAGACGCTGCTCGATGCGGTGCACGCCAGCGCTTCGAATGCCACGGGGCTGGATGGCGCGGGCGATCGCGTCGTGCTGGAAGCGGACGCACCGCAGTTTGCGGGCGCGACGCCCGATGACGTCGTCGACCGCTGGATCTTCAGCGGCAACCGGCCGCTGGTGCGCGAAGTCCACGTCGCCGGCGCGCGCGTGGTGGCCGACGGCCGGCATCGCGACCGCGATGCCATCGCCGCGCGCTATCGCACCGCGATGGCGAAACTCCTCGCGTAGCGCGATGTGCAGGCCCGCGCGCGGCAGCGCGGGCCCCGTGCGATCACAGCAGCGTCGGTGTCGCCGGCAGTGCGCCTTCGAGTGTGAGCAGGAAGGTCTTGATCGGCAGGCCGCCGCCATAGCCGGTGAGGCTGCCGTCGGCGCCGATCACGCGGTGGCAGGGCAGCACGATCGACAGCGGATTGCGCCCGTTCGCCGCGCCCACGGCGCGCGTCGCGGCCGGCTTGCCGATGCGGGTGGCGAGCTGCGCGTAGCTGATCGTCCTGCCGTAGGGGATGTCGGCCAGCGCCCACCACACGCCGCGCTGGAACTCGGTGCCCTGCGGCGCGAGCGGCAGGTCGAAATCGCGGCGCTTGCCGGCGAAATATTCGTCCAGCTGCGCGTGCGCGGCATCGATCACCGCATTGCGGCCTTTGCGCCAGGCGGCGCCGCGCTTGACGGGATGCGCGGGCGTTTCGAATTCCAGCACCTGCAGGTGCGCGTCGTCGGCGGCGAGCAGCAGCGGTCCGACCGGACTGTCGATGACGGTGTAGCGGATGGGGTCGGTCTGGTTCATCGGGATTTCCGTTTCGATTTCGTGGGGGCGGGCGCCGACATCAGGTCGCGCCAGAGCAGGATCACGGCATAGGCGCGCCACGGCCGCCAGGCTTCGGCGTGCGCGATGAGCGCCTTTGCGGACAGCCGCGGCGCTTCCTGCGGGAACGCGCGCTGCAGCATCAGGTCCTCGGCGGGAAAGGCATCGGGGTGGCCGAGCGCGCGCAGCGCGAGGTATTGCGCGGTCCACGGCCCGATGCCGCGCAGCGCCGTCCAGCGCGCGACGAAGTCCTCGAGCGTCCGTTCGGGCCGGAAGTCGACGCTGCCGTCGAGCATCGCGCGCGCGACGGTGCGCAGCGTTTCCGCGCGCGAGCCCGTGAGGCCGATGCCCGACAGATCGGCTTCGGCCAGTACCGCCGGCGTCGGGAAGCGATGGGTGAGCGCGGGATGTCCCGCCCCCGGCGCGAAATCCACTTCGAGCGGCGTGCCGAAACGCTCGGCGAGGCGCGCGGCGATGGTGCGCGCGGCGCTCGTGCTCACCTGCTGGCCGACGATCGCGCGCACCGCGGCCTCGAATCCATCCCAGCTGCTCGGCACGCGCACGCCGGGGTGCGCGGCGAGCACCGGCGTCAGCCGGGGCGAACGCGACAGCACCGCGCCGATCGCCTGCGGATCCGCATCGAGATCGAACATGCGGCGCACGCGGTTCACGACTTCGATCAGCCGCGCCGGCGGCACGCCGTGGAGTTCCAGGCGCAATGCGTGTTCGCCGCCGGGCCATTCCGAGACGCGCAGCCACGACGCCGCGGCCGCCGCGGCAGCGCCATCGCCTGGCAGCACGGCGCGTGCATAGCTCGCGTCATCGACGTGCTCGATGCCGGGCAGCGCGCGGCCGCGGATGAACGCGAGCAGCGCGGCGAAGTCGTAGGGCGGGCGATAGCCGAGC
>DATJDY010000311.1:0-2746 GCA_035497155.1 Luteimonas sp. | reverse complement strand
AACTCGAGCTCGTGCGGCACCTGCCGTGGCCGCTGCTCAAGCTGGTGACCGACATCGGCGACGAGGTCGCGAAGGCCATCGATGCGTTCTTCGAGCAGCCCGGCAACCAGCGCGTGATCGACGAACTGCTCGCGCGTGGCGTGCGCATCGGCGACGCGCACCCGCCCATCGCGAAGCTGCGCGCGGCGCTTGCACCCGCGGCCGTGCTGGAGCGGATGGCCGTGCCGAAGCTCACCGCGAAGCGCGCGTTGCAGCTGGGCGAACGCTTCGATTCGGTCGCGGCCGTGGCCGCCGCGGATGTCGAGGCGCTCGCCGATGCCGGCTTGCCGAAGGACTCGGCCGAATCCGTGCATGCGTTCTTCCGCAGTCGCGAAGGCCAGGCGCTTGCGCGGCGCACCGCGGAAGCCGTCGCGCGCCTGGAAGTGGCGGTGGCGCACGCCGGCGAAGTCGAGGCAGGCGTGCTCGAAGGGCAGACCGTGGTCCTGACCGGCACCCTGTCGGCCCTGACCCGCGACGAAGCGAAGGACCGGCTGGAAGCGCTGGGCGCGAAGGTCTCGGGCAGCGTGTCGAAGAAGACCGCCTTCGTCGTCGCCGGCGAAGCCGCGGGCAGCAAGCTGGCCAAGGCCGGCGAGCTCGGCGTGGAAGTCTGGGACGAGGCGCGGCTCCTCGCGTTCCTGCAGGCGAACGGCGGCTGACTGCGTTGGAGGACTGGCAGCCGACCGCGGGTATCGAAGCGTTGCGGCTGCGCGCGCGGCTCAGTGCCGCGATGCGCGCGTTCTTCGCCGAGCGTGGCGTGCTGGAAGTGGAGACGCCGGTGCTGTCGCGCGGCGGCAATACCGAATCGAACATCGCGCCTTTCAGCCTCGAATTCTCCGGCCGCACCGACGGCGCACCGCGCACGCGCTGGCTGCGCACGTCGCCCGAGTACGCGCTGAAGCGGCTGCTGGCCGCCGGCGTCGGCGACTGCTACGAACTCGGGCGCGTGTTCCGCGATGGCGAAGCGGGCGGCCGCCACAATCCCGAGTTCACGATGCTCGAGTGGTATCGCGTCGGCTGGGACCATCGCCGGCTCGCGGAAGAGACGGCGGACCTGGTGCGCGCGGCGCTGGCGCTGGTCGATCGCGATGCGCGGCTGGAACACGTCGCATACCGCGACCTGTATCGCGAGCGGCTAGGCCTCGATCCGTTCGTTGCGACGGAGGACGCGCTGCGCTCGGCGCTCGGCGATGTCGTCGTCGACCCGCGGGGCCTTGTGCGCGACGACTGGCTCGACCTGCTCATGACGCACCGCCTGCAGCCCGGTTTCGATCCGGCAGTGATGCTGGCCGTGCACGACTGGCCGGCCACGCAATGCGCGCTGGCGCGATTGCGGCGCGGCGTGGATGGCATCGCGGTTGCCGAGCGCTTCGAGCTCTATCTAGGTCCGATGGAACTGGCGAACGGTTACCACGAGCTCACGGACGTCGCGGAACAACGCGCGCGTTTCGAACGCGATCTCGTGGTGCGCGGCGGACGCGGCGCGGCGCAACCGCCGCTGGATGAAGCCTTCCTGGCTGCCCTGGCGCACGGCCTGCCGACCTGCGCCGGCGTCGCCCTGGGCGTCGACCGGCTGCTGATGGCGATGCTCGGCACGGAACGCATCGCGGACGTGCTGGCCTTCGATTTCGGCCGCGCCTGACGCGGCCGCCGCCGTGCCCGTGCCTGCGCGTGGCGGCGACGGTCGAGCGGATACAATCGGGCCATGGCCGACATCGATTACGCGCGCTACGACCGTATCCGCCCGATCCGCTGGACCGGCGAGGCACTGGAACTGCTGGACCAGCGCAAGTTGCCGTTCGAGACGGAATACCTCACCTGCGCGACCAGCGACGCCGTCGCCACCGCGATCCGCGACCTCGCCGTGCGCGGCGCGCCGGCGATCGGCATCGCCGCGGCCTGGGGCGCGGTGCTGGCGGCGCGCGATGTCGACGCGAACTCCGCCACCGAAGCCGCACAGGCGCTGGAGCCCGCCCTCGGCCGCCTGAACGCCGCGCGCCCGACCGCGGTGAACCTGGCGTGGGCGCTGGCGCGGATGCGCGCGGCGCTGGCACGCGCGAGCGCCGACAGCGCCGGCAACACGAACGGCGCCTCCGGCTGGCGCGCCGCCCTGGAAGCCGAAGCCGCCGCCATCGAACGCGAAGATCTTGCCGCGAACCGCCGCATGGGCGTGCTCGGCGCCGCGCTGATCGAACCCGGCAGCGGCGTCATGACCCACTGCAATACCGGCTCGCTGGCCACCGCCGGCTTCGGCACCGCGCTCGGCGTGATCCGCGCCGGCGTCGCCCAGGGCCGCATCGCCCGCGTGTTCGCCGGCGAAACCCGGCCGTGGCTGCAGGGTGCGCGCCTGACCGCCTGGGAACTGCAACAGGACGGCATCGACGCCACCCTGATCGCCGACGCGGCCGCCTCGCACCTGATGAAGACCGGACAGGTGCAATGGGTGGTGGTCGGCGCCGACCGCATCTGCGCCAACGGCGACGTCGCCAACAAGATCGGCACCTACCAGCTCGCGATCGCCGCCCGCCACCACGGGGTGAAGTTCATGGTCGTGGCGCCGTCCTCGACGGTGGACATGGACACGCCGTCCGGCGACCGCATCGAGATCGAAGAGCGCGAGCCGGGCGAGCTGCACGCGCTGGGCGGCGTGCGCACCGTGGCCGAGGGCATCGCCGCCTGGAACCCGGTTTTCGACGTCACGCCGCACGAG
>DATJDY010000310.1:0-8849 GCA_035497155.1 Luteimonas sp. | reverse complement strand
CGCGAGATCGCGGACAAGGCGCAGGCGGCGGGGATCCGCAGCATCGCGGAATTCATCCAGGACGCGGCGTCGATGGCGATCCTCTTCTCCAGCGGCGTCGACTACGTCGAGGGCAACTTCCTCGCGCCGGCTGGCCCCGAGATGAACTACGACTTCGAATAGCCGCGGTTCGTAGCGTCGGGGCTGGGCGGTGGAAGCGCGAGGGGTAGGCGGCGTGACGGCGTGTGTGTGGGCCGAGCGGGCCATGGATGGCCCGCGCCCGCGGAGTCAGGCATGGACGACTGACCGACGCCGGCGGACCACACACACGTCGTCGCGTCGCCCAGCCCCGAAGCGACGACTCCCTAAGCGACGACGGAGGCGCGGAGGGCCGCGATGCGCTCCTCGAGCGGCGGGTGGCTGAGGAAAAGGCGCTTCATGCCCGTGCCCAGCGTGCCCGAGATGCCGAAGGCCTGGATCGCCTTCGGCAGCGTGTCGACGCCGTGGTTGCGCTGCAGCGCCTCGAGCGCCGAGATCATCTTCGCGCGGCCCGCCAGCCCCGCGCCGCCGGCATCGGCGCGGAACTCGCGGCGGCGCGAGAACCACATCGCGATCATGCTCGCGAACAGGCCGAACACCATCTCGAGCACGAACACCACGACGAAATAGCCGATGCCGCCGCCGCTGTTCTCGCGGCCGCCGTTGAGGTAGCCGTCGACGACGCGGCCGACGATGCGCGCGAGCACGATCACGAAGGTGTTGAGCACGCCCTGCAGCAGCGCCATCGTCACCATGTCGCCGTTGGCGACGTGGCTGACTTCGTGGCCGAGCACGGCTTCGGCCTGGTCGCGGTCGAGCGAACGCAGCAGGCCGGTGGACACCGCGACGAGCGCGCTGTTGCGGTTGGCACCGGTGGCGAAGGCGTTGATCTCGGGCGCGTCGTAGATGGCGACTTCGGGCATGCCGATGCCGGCCTGCTGCGCCTGCCGGCGCACGGTGGCGACGAGCCACTGCTCGGCTTCGTTGCGCGGCGTGTCGATCACGTGCGCACCGGTGCTGCGCTTGGCGATCCACTTCGACATCAGCAACGAGGCGAAGGAACCGCCGAAACCGAAGATCGCGGCCATCACCAGCAACCCGGAGAACTGGCTGCCGTTGACGCCGAGGATCGACATCACCACGCTGGCCAGGGCCAGCACGGCCAGGTTGGTGGCCAGGAACAGGGCGACCCGCTTGAACATGTCTCGCTTCCAACGCCGCGCGACGACGCGGCTTTCGTGAAGTAGTGTGGCCGGACCGGCCTAAACGCAAGTGCAATGACCGACGCCCCACGCCTTCCGTACCGCGGCCGCTTCGCGCCCTCGCCCACCGGGCCGCTGCATTTCGGCTCGCTGGTCGCGGCACTGGGCAGCTGGCTGCTGGCGCGGCATGCGGGCGGCGAATGGCTGGTCCGGGTCGAGGACCTCGATCCGCCGCGCGAAGTCGCGGGCGCCGCCGCCGGGCAATTGCGCGCGCTGGCCGGCTTCGGACTCGAATCCGACGGCCCGGTGCTCTGGCAGTCGACCCGCGGCGAGGCGTACCAGGCGGCGCTCGATCGGTTGCTGGCCTCGGGCCGGGCCTTCGCCTGCCACTGCAGCCGCGCCGCTCTGGCGGCGGATGGCGGCATCCATCGCCGGTGCGTGCCCGGTGCGCGGCGCGCCGATCCGGCGATCCGGATGCGGGTCGACGACGGCACGCGCGTGGCCTTCGACGATGCGATCCAGGGCCATTTCGAACAGGACGTGGCGGCCGAAGTCGGCGATTTCGTGCTGCGCCGCGCCGACGGGCCCTGGGCCTACCAGCTGGCGGTCGTCGTGGACGACGCGGCCCAGGGCATCACCGACGTGGTCCGTGGTGCGGACCTGCTCGACTCCACGCCGCGGCAGGTCCTGCTGCAACGGGTCCTGGGCCTGCCGACGCCGCGCCATGCGCACCTGCCGCTGGTGCTCGACGGCGAAGGCCGGAAGCTGTCCAAGTCGCTGGCGGCGATTCCGGTGGAGGCCACCGATCCCCTGCCCGCACTGCATGGCGCCTGGATCGCGCTCGGGCAGCTGCCGGCGGCGGTCGCCGGCACGGGCTCGGTCGATGCGTGGTTGCGAGCGGCGCACGCGGCCTTCGATCCGGCGGCGATTCCGCCCGGCCCGCTCGCCGCGGCGAGCGCATCCGCCGCAACGCACAACACGGTGGACATGGATCGTGCCTAGAATCGGGACAACCTCACTGGCAGGGCGGAGAAACGGAATGGGCGCACGCGTCGCGTTGGTCACCGGCGGTACTGGCGGCATCGGAACGGCCATCTGCAGGCGCCTGGCCGACATCGGCCACAAGGTCGCCACCAATTACCGCAACGAGGAGAAGGCGCGCGCGTGGCAGCAGCGCATGCAGGCCGACGGTTACGACATCTCGATCGTGCAGGGCGACGTGTCCTCGCCGGAAGATGCGGCCGCGCTCGTGCGCGGCGTCGAGGCAATGCTCGGCCCGGTCGACATCCTGGTCAACAACGCGGGCATCACCCGCGACACCACCTTCCACAAGATGAGCTACGACCAGTGGAGCGAGGTGATCAACACCAACCTCAACTCGGTCTACAACATGACGCGCCCGGTGATCGAGGGCATGCGCGCGCGCAAGTGGGGCCGCGTCATCCAGATCGCGTCGATCAACGGCCAGAAGGGCCAGTACGGCCAGGCCAACTACGCCGCGGCGAAGGCCGGCATGCACGGCTTCACGATTTCGCTGGCCCAGGAGAACGCGAAGTTCGGCATCACCGTGAACACGGTCTCGCCCGGCTACATCGGCACCGACATGGTGATGGCCGTGCCCGAGGAAGTGCGCAACAAGATCGTCGCGCAGATCCCCACGGGGCGCCTGGGCACGCCCGAGGAAATCGCCTACGCGGTCGCGTTCTTCATCCCGGACGAGGCCGCGTGGATCACCGGCGCGAACCTGTCGGCCAACGGCGGCCAGTACATGGGCTGGTGAACGCGGCCTGTGCCTGGTGCCCGGCGTCCGCCGGGTACCGGGGGGACCGCGCGCGACGGCGGCCCGGTTGCAACCGCTGCTGCACTGCGCCATGCTCGGATTCCAGCCCGGGGGTAGCAGCATGGCCGTCCGCGTCATCAAGAAATATCCGAATCGGCGCCTCTACGACACCGAGATTTCCAGCTACATCACGATCGAGGACGTGCGCCAGCTGATCGTGGATGGCGAGGACTTCGAGGTCCGCGACGCGAAATCCGGCGACGACCTCACCCGCCAGGTGCTGCTGCAAATCATCGCCGAGCAGGAACAGGACGGCGATCCCGTGCTGTCCACGCAGATGCTCAGCCAGATCATCCGGTTCTACGGCGATTCGCTGCAGGGCTACATGGGCGACTACCTCGAGAAGTCCATGCAGCTGTTCATGGAGCAGCAGGCGCAGTTCCGCCAGCAGATGGGCGGCATGCTCGGGCAGACGCCGTGGACGATGATGAACCAGCTCACCGAGCGCAACATGGAACTGTGGAAGGAATTCCAGCAGAACCTGGTCGGCGGCATGGGGCGCAGCGCAGGCGGCGCGGGCACCAGCGGCCCCGGCGCGAGTGGTGCGGGCACCGGTTCCGGCGGCAAGACCCCGCGCGGAAGCTGACGCATGGCACAGCGCGTGGCCGTCGTCAGTGGCGGCACAGGGGGGCTGGGGACCGCGATCTGCGTCGCCCTGGCGGAACAGGGTTGCAAGGTCTTCGCGGCGGACATCGCAGGCAGTCCCGCGCGCGATGACGCCTTCCGCTCCGCGACAAGCGGCCACGACATCACCGCCGTCGCGCTGGACGTCACCGACTTCGACGCCTGCGCCACGCTGGTCGCCGGCATCGAGCGCGCGCACGGCAGCGTCGACATCCTCGTCAACGCCGCCGGCATCACCCGCGACACCACCCTGCGCAAGATGGACAAGGCGCAGTGGGACGCGGTGCTGTCGGTGAACCTGGACGGCGTGTTCAACCTCACCCGCGCGGCGATCGACGGCATGGCCACGCGCGGCTTCGGTCGCGTCGTCAACATCAGCTCGGTCAACGGCCAAACCGGCCAGTTCGGCCAAGCCAACTATTCCGCGGCGAAGGCCGGCATGCACGGCTTCACCATGGCCCTTGCGCGCGAGGTCGCGCGCAAGGGCGTCACCGTGAACTCGATCTCGCCGGGCTACTGCGAGACGGCGATGGTGATGGCGATGCCGGAAGACGTTCGCGCCGGCATCGTCGACAAGGTACCGGTCGGGCGCCTGGGACGGCCCGGCGAGATCGCGCGTGCGGTCGCATTCCTGGCCGCCGACGACGCCGGCTTCGTGACCGGCGCCAACCTGCCGGTCAACGGCGGCCTGTTCATGTCGTTCTGACCGCCGCGCGACGCCGCCGATGCGCTACGGCGCGGCGGCCTGCGCAGCGGCGGTTCCGGAAGCCGTGCAGAAACGCGCGCGATACTGCAGCGCCTTCGGCATCAGCGACTGCAGGCGCTCGATGCGCGTACCCGGATCCGGATGCGTGGAAGCGAATTCGGGCTGCCCCGAGCCGCCGCCCGCCTGCTCCATGCGCTGCCACAGCGGGATCGCGGCATTCGGGTCGTAGCACGCGGCCGCGGCGAGCATCAGCCCCATTTCGTCGGCCTGCGATTCCTGCTTGCGCGCGTACGGCAGCGCGCGGCCGTAGCCGTACACCGACATCACCGCCTGCATCTGCTGCGGGTCCATGCCGCTCATGGCGCCCGCCATCTGGCCGATCTGCGCGAGCTTCTGCTCGGTCATGCGCTGCGCGCCGTGGCGCAGCAACGCGTGCGAGATCTCGTGGCCCATCACGATCGCCATCGCGTCGGCGCTCTGCGCCACCGGCACCAGGCCGGTGTAGACGGCCATCTTGCCGCCGGGCAGGCAGAACGCGTTGACCTGGTCGGATTCGAGCACGCGCACGTCCCAGTCGAAGGAGCGTTCGACGTGCGGCGCCTCCAGGCCGTTCTCGGCAGCGAGCGCATCCTCGACTTCGGGCACCTTCGCGATCAGCCGTTGCGCGATCTCGCGCACCTGGCGCGAGATTTGCGAATCGGGCGGCAGGGGCTTCTCCTGCGCGAGGATCTCGTCGAAAGCCTGCAGCCCCAGCGCCTTTTCGTCGTCGGGGCTGATGCTCTTGTCGATCAGGACCGTTTCGCCGGTCAGGGCGTCGGTGCTGCGGTTGGAGAACCAGTACCAGCCCGCATACAGCGCGAACGCGATCAGCACCCACCAGTGGATGCCGCGCCTGCGCAGGCCGCCTTGCCCGCGATTGCCCAAAGGATCCTGCCGCATGCGCTCGCCTCCATTCGGCGGCCGGCGGCCGCGCTGCCTAAAGTTCGCGCGCCACCCGGAACCCGAGGCGCGCGTTGGTCGTGTCCACGCGTGCCGGCGCGCGCCACGCGGAACGTGTCTGGTCGGGCGAACTGGCCCAGGCGCCGCCGCGCATCGTGCGCACGCGGCATCCGGGGTTCACCCAGGCATCGCCATCGTCTGGCGCGCGGCGGTAACCGTCATGCCAGCAGTCGGCGACCCATTCGCTGACATTGCCGGCCATGTCGTGAAGGCCGTATGCATTCGCGCGGAAACGGCCGACCGGCGCCGGTCCCCAGGATCCGTCGCCGTAGCCGGGGAACGCGTTGTGCCAGCGGCGCCCGTTGGGCCCCACGTCGAGGCTGCCGGTCAGGTTGCCGGTGCGCGGCGCCGGCGCGCCGGCGCCCCAGGGGTACAGCGTCCGGCTGCCCGCGCGCAGTGCGTATTCGAATTGCGCCTCGCTCGGCACGTGGTAGCGCTGGTGGCTCTGCTTCGCGAGCCACTCCGCGTAGGCATCGGCATCGCGTGCGCTGACGTGGACCACGGGCATGTCGTCGCGGGCCGTGCCGCCGTCGTAGGCGCTGCGCCAGTCCACCCCGGTGCTGCGCACGAAATTGCCGCTGCGCGCGTCATAGGCCATCGAATAGCCGCGCCGCGTCGCCGTCGGCCGGTAGCCGGTGGCCGTGACGAACCGGCGGAACTCGCCGACCGTGACTTCCGTGCGCGACAGCGCGAAGCCGCGGCCGAACCGGATGTAATGCTGTGGGCGCTCGGCATCGCTGGCCCCGGGTTCTTCGGGCGCAGCGCCCATCCGGAACGCGCCATGCGGCACCACGATCATCTCCGGACCGCGCGCGCCCTGCCCGAGCGCGTCGGTGAACGCCTGGCCGGGATGGAACACGCCGTAGTGGCTCGCGAGCTCGATGCGCTCGCGCAGTTCCGCCGCGGCGGGATCGCCCGGATCCGCGATGCGCAGCAGTTCGGCCAGGCGGTTGCGCGCGAGCGCGAGGTCGTTCGCGTTGCCGTGCTCGCGCAGCGCCTGCAGGCCTTCGTCGCGCAGGCGCAGGATGCGTGCCGCGCGCATCGCGGCGACGCGCGCGCGCGCGTCCTCGATCGTGCCGGTGTCGTTGCGCGGGCGCACCAGCGCGGCGAGGCCGAGCCAGCGCTTCGCGGCACCGAAATCGCCGCGCGCGCCCGCTTCCTCGGCGCGGCGGATCAAGCCGCTTTCGACCGCGGCGAGGCCCTGCATCGCGCGCGGCTGGCCGGGCTGGAGCCGCAGCGCCTCGCGCAGGCGCGACAGCGCGCCGCCCGAACCTTCCTCGCCGAGGCGGCCCTCGCGCAACTCGGTTTCGGCGCCGCGGTTGAGTTCCCAGAGCTGGTCCGCGCGGTCGACGCGTTCCAGGTAGGCGACGGTCGCTGCGTCGCGCGGTGCGACCGCACGCAGCACCGCTGCGGCCTGGTGCGCCTGCCGCAGCGCCTCGATGTCGTCGCCGGCGCCGGCGAGCGCCGCGTCGCCCTCGGCCACGACGGCCGCGGTCGCACGCTGGAGGCCCTCGCGCGCCTTCGCGTCGTCGGGCACCTGCTGGAGGATCGCCAGGTACAGCGGGATCGCCGACGTCGCATCCGCATGCAGGTTGCCGGCCGCCAGCGCCTTGGCAGCGGCCTTGCGCGCGGCATCGAGCCCGTCCGCCGGCACTGCGGCCGCGGGCGGTTCCCAGGTGAGCGACGCAGCGATGCTGTCGTCGCCCTCGATGATCACGTGCCCGGCGGCGTCGCGCACCACGGCAGGCCGTTTGGCTGGGGGCGGCGGGACGGCGTCGCGGTCGCATCCCGCCACGAACGCAAACGCCAGCAGCAGCGCGACGGCCGCGAAGCCTGGCAATCCGGCGATGGCGGTACGGCTGGCGCGCAAACGCCCACTCCCATGGCTGGCCCGCGACGCGGGCGGATCGATCGCCTGCACTTTGCCATAGGCGAGGCCGGCGGCAACCGGTAGGCTGTGCACGGTGAGCCTCTGGATCGACGACCCCGCCGAACTGGCCGCGCGATTGCGCGCCGCCCCGCCCCGCGTGGGCCTGGACACCGAATTCGTGCGCGAGCGCACCTGGTGGCCGAAACTCGCCCTCGTCCAGGTCGCCCTGGAAGGCGGCGACATCCTGCTGGTGGACACGCTGGCGCCGGGCATCGCCGAGGCGCTGGCGCCGATGCTCGCCGATCCGGCCGTGCTCAAGGTGATGCACAGCGCCAGCGAGGACCTCGTCGCGCTGAAGTACACCTGCGGCGTCTTGCCGGCGCCGCTGTTCGACACCCAGGTCGCTGCCGCGCTCGCCGGCGTCGCCGCCGGTGCCGGCTACCAGCGCCTCGTGCAGGACTTGCTCGGCGTCGCACTGCCGAAGGGCGAAACCCGCTCCGACTGGCTCCGGCGCCCCCTGTCCGCATCGCAGCTCGAATACGCCGCCGACGACGTGCTGCACCTGTTCGCGCTGCACGACCTGCTGTCCGCGAAGCTGGCGGCGCTGGGCCGCGACGGCTGGCTGCGCGAGGACGCCGGGCGCACGGTCGCCGCGGCCGCGGACGACGCGCTGGAGCGCTGGCCGCACCTGTCGATGCGCTCGGCGCAATTCCTCGACGCCGCGGCGCAACAGCGCCTGCTGCGCCTGCTGCGCTGGCGCGACGACCATGCGCGCCGTACCGATCGCCCGCGCAGCTGGATCCTGGACAACGAACTCGCCACCGCCCTCGCCCGCAAGCCGCCGGCCGATCGCGCCGCGCTGCAGCGCCAGCTCGAGGCGACGCCGAAATCGCCGCGCGCGCTCGGCGACGCGATCTGGGCCGCGCTCGACACGCCGCTGCCCGACGAGGCCAACGCACCGCTGGCGCGCGCCGACGATCGCGACAAGGCGCGCATGCGCGGCCTGCAGGACGCCGTCGCCGCGCTCAGCGCCGAACTGGGCCTGCCCGACGGCGTGCTCGCCTCGCGGCGCTGGCTGCAGGCGCTGCTGGACGCCCGCGCCGACGGCGTCGCCGACTGGCCCGGTCCGCTGTCTGGCTGGCGTCGCGTGCTGCTGGAACCGCGGCTGGCGCCGCTGATGGCCGCGCCGGCGCCCGCGGCGACCACGGCCGCACCCTGACGCGATCACGCGCCATGGCTGGCGACGTCCAGCCTGCATCCGTATAATGCGCGGCTCCCCGGTCCCAGAGCCGGGGCTGCGGGTCACGTGGGGCGGTAGCTCAGCTGGGAGAGCGTCGCGTTCGCATCGCGAAGGTCAGGGGTTCGATCCCCCTCCGCTCCACCATTATCCAAGAAACGGGCCGCAAGCGATTGCGGCCTTTTTCATTTGATCCTCAGCGATCGAACTCTCTGCCGCCGGTCGATTGGAGATACGCCCAATGCTGGTACGGCAGACGAAGTGCTATGCGATCGGTCGGAGCCTGACCCATCGCAAATCCGCGGCATAGCAGCGAAACACCACCAGTCCTCTCGATGCACAAGGCATCGGCC